>JAHYJQ010000097.1 GCA_019429025.1 Trueperaceae bacterium
CCTGGCCCGTCCGCCGGGCGGTGTCGCCGTAGTGCAGGAACGACCGCAGCCCCCCACGACGATCTGGCTGCCGTTGACGTGGGGCTGCCCCACCTCCGTGGGGATCGACCCGCTCATGCTGCCGCACATGCCGGGCTCGGTGCGCAGGTCGTGGGCGACCGCGTCGACCAGCTTGATCGTCTCGGGACCCACGCCTACGCGCATGACGCCGCGCACGGGCTCAGCGACCTCGCCATCGCGGATCAGCTGGCCCTCTTTGACGGCGAAGTTGCACTCGCCCGACGTGGGCATCACCTGGCCGCCGCCCAGCGCCTTGGCGTAGAGGCCCAGCTCGATGCCGGCGAAGAGCTCGGCGGAATCTCCTGCGTCGCCCGGCAGGATGAAGGTGTTGCGCATGCGCGAGGTGGGGGCGAAGGTGTAGTTCTCGCGCCACCCCGAGCCGGTGCGGGCGTAACCCGCCTCCACCGATCGCCAGCGATCGACGATGTACGACGTGAGCACCCCGCGTTCGATGAGCCCCGTTGGCTCCGTCGCCACACCCTCGTCGTCGACCTCCGAGGAACCCCAGCCGTGGGGCGTCGTGCTGTCGTCGACGTAGGTCACCAGCGGCGAGGCGATCGGCTCGCCCAACCTATCCGTGAGCAGCGAAGCACGCCTCGCCACCGAAGCCGTCTCGCCCAGGTGGCCGAGTGCCTCGTGGAAGATCACCCCCGAAGCCGTTGCCGAGCACCACCGGCATCGTGCCTGCGGGCGCGGGGCGCGCCCGCAGGTTGCCGAGGGCCTGGTGGGCCGCCCGCTCGCCGATCGCCGCCGGCGGGAAGCGATCGACAACTCGAGGCCGACCGACAGCCCGGGACCGGCGTGGCCCATCTGGGACTGGTCGCCGTCGCCGGCGATGACGACGGCCGTGCAGCGCGTTCGCGCCCGCCGGGTTCCCTTCGCCCCCGGAGGCGCACGAGCGTCTGGGCAGCTCGCCCACAGCGGCGTCGCCGAGGTCGTTGGTGCAGGCGTAGACGACGCCGGTGCCGAAGAAGAGGCGCAGCCCGACGCCCTGCTCGCTGGCGCTGGCGGCCTCCTCGACGTCGCCGTCGATCGTGCGCAGCGTGCGGCGGCGCCAGCGCTCGACGTCGACCTCGGCGAAGTCGGCGCCGCCACGGCGCGCCGCGGCGAGAACCGACTCGGCGCTCGCCGTCTGGAACATGCCGGAAGCCAGCACGCGGTCACCGCGTCGGCAACGCCGGCCACGCCGCCGGCAGGGGAGAGCGGGACGGCGCCTCAGCCCTCGCCGAGCAGCTCGAGGAGCTCGTCGAGCAGCGTGCCGACCCGCCTCAGCCGCTCCTCGGGGAGGCGTACCAACGAGCGCCGCTGCAGCAGCCGCCGGGCCGCGTGGAGGCGATCGAGCACCTCGTCGTCCAGGCGGCGGTCGACCTTGCGGTCCGCGCGGGCCTCGGTGATGCGGCGCCGGATCTGGCTGAGGCTGAGGCGTTCGCGGGCCGCCTCGTCGAGCAGGCGGCGGCGGTCGGCGGGGTCGTCGACCCTGGCCAGGGCCTGGGCCTTGGTGAAGTCGAGGCGGCCCTGCCGCACGGCCTCGAGGAGCTCGTCGGGGAAGCCGAGGATGGGGACGCGGTTGGCCAGGAACGACGCCGGGGTGAAGCGCCCTAGGCGCTCGAAGAGGCCCATGGCGACGCCCTTCTGCGCCTCGGAGAAGCGCGCCTGCGGTGCCCGCCCGCGGCCCTCCTGCACGCACTCGTGGAGCAGCGCTAGGGCGCCCCCGCGGTCGAGTTCGAGGCTCAACTCGAGCAGCTGCAGGACGGCCTCGGTCTCCTCGACGGCGTTGAGGTCCTCACGCTGGAGGTTCTCCATGATGGAGATCTCCAGGGCCTCGCGATCGTCGATCTCGAGGACGATGGCCGGCACGTGGGCGAGACCCGCCTCGCGGGCGGCCCGGGCGCGCCGCTCGCCGGCGATCAGCTCGTAGCCGGCATCCACGCGCCGCACCAGGACGGGCTCCAGCACCCCGTGCTCGCGCACGGAGGCGGTCAGGGCGGCGAGCGCCACCGGATCCATGAACTGGCGCGGCTGGCGCTCGGGGAAGACGATGTCGTCGAGCCGGATGCCGCCGTGCCCGGCGCCCGGCTGCGCCTCGGGCGCCGCCTGGCCCAGGTCGCCGAGGATGGCCTCGAACACGGCGGCCCGGTCGAGGTCGCCGCGGCGCTTGCGGGCGCTCATGCGTCCATCCCCAACGCCGCCAGGAGCTCCTGCGTCACCTTGCGCACCTCACGGTCGGCCTCGCTCCCCGGGGCGTACAGGGGGATCGGCAGGCCCTCGACCTGCGCATCGCTGTAGATCGCGGGACGACTGGCCAGCGGCGAGGAGATCGGCGCCACGGCCGGCAGCTGGGCGGCGATGATCTCGTGGCTCTCGCGGTCGTGCCGGGTCCGGCGGTCGTGCTGCGTCAGGACGAAGAGCGCGATGTCGAGGTCGCGGGCCGCCTTCTTGTACTCGCGGACCATCTTGACGACGGTCGGGATGCCGTCGAGGCCCTTGCGGTTGGTCGGCAGCGGGACGACCACGCGGTCGGAGGCGACGACCGCCAGTGCCGACAGCTGGCCGAGGCTGGGCGGCGGGTCGATGAGCACGAAGTCGTAGCCGTGCAGCCGGCGCACGGCGTCGCGCAGCCGGAGCACACCGAGGAAGACGGTGAGGATCTCCCGCTCGATGATCGCGATGTTGAGGTGCGCCGGGATCAGGTCCATGCCGTGGACGCGCACGGGCGGGGGGAGCCGCAGGTCGGGCTCGTCGCCGTTGGCGACCTCGGCCGAACCGTCCCCGGGTTCGCCGAGGATCGCGGGGTAGACGGTCCGGTCGAGGTCGACGTCGTCGTCGACGCCGAGCCACTTGGTCAGGTTCGCCTGGGGGTCCATGTCGATGAGCAGCACCCGGCGGCCGCCCTCGGCCAACACGTAGCCGACGTCGCGCACCGTGCTCGTCTTGGCGACGCCGCCGGCGTGGTTGAAGAAGGTGAGCACCATCATGGATCCGACCCCCGCGTGGCGCACCCGAACGACCAAGCCACCACGGTGCGCGCATCATACCCGGCACCTGCGCGCGTGCGGCCAGCGGCCCATCCACCCGGGCATGTGCTCGCCCCGAGCCGCTACAGGACGCCATCGCGAAGGCCACCCGGGCCCGCCGCCATAACGTTATGGCGCCCGCGCCCCCACGGGCCGCGGTCTGGTTCCGCCATTTTCCCACTTCGCGGGCCCGGGCGCGCCCGGCCGCCGCCCCGAGTACCCCGCCTCTCCCACTTCGGCGGCCCCCGGATCGGCGGCCGCCCCGCGCCGGCGCGGGGCGTGCTGGACGGGCCTCGCTCGCGCTCCGGAAGCGTCGGGCGCGCCGCCCGTCCACTTCCTCCGGTCGGCGCCGGGAGCGCCCCTCACGGCCGGGGCAGGTGCGAGCCCACGGGATGGCGCCAGCGCGTGCGCACCGAAGTGGGGAAGACGCGGGACCGCGGCGACCGCGGCACCACAAACGCGTGCACAATCCCATACGCGCCACACGGACGCTCTAGTCACAGGCAGCCGTCATCGTGTCACGCGGGGCGCCTGCAACGGCGGGCGTGCCCGGCCCACGGCGGGAATCCTGGGGGACTCCCTGCGGGCGCTCGAGAGTCCCCCAGGATTCCCGTTTCGGGGCGTAGCGGTAGGCGGGGGGGACCGGCGACCGCGGCCGCCTGGCCTGGCGCGCCGGGACGCCCCGACGGCCGATCGCTTCCCATGCGCCCGGCATGCGATCGCTGCGTCCCGTGGCGATGGTGGGAAGCTGATGGTACCCGGGGCGCGACGGGGGAAGACGCGGGACTTGCTTTCGGTCTCGTGGGGCGTTGGCCGGGCACGTGGCCGGGCGATCCGGGGGCGGATGGCTTGGGTCGACCGCGAACGAGCCAGCAACAGCCGGCCGCTCGCGGCCGGCCTTTGATGGTTGTCATTCCCAGGTCTTCCATTATCATTCTCTTTAGCGGGGGGCGTCGATGCCGAGCAGGACGGCGTTCGAGCGCGCCTTGCGGGGAGCCGGCGGGACCGTCGCGGGTAGTGGGCGGTACCGGCGGGGGAACAGCGGGGGACCGTGGTGGGGAAACTCGGGGACCATGCGGGGAAGGCAGGGGACCGAAACGGGGAAAATGGGGGACGCCGATTCCCCACACCGTGGGCCATGTGGTGAACATTGACACACCGTTCCCCGCAAGCGTATGTTCCCATGAACGCCGTGAGGGGGACGATGGAACGCGAAACGGTGCACGTGGACACGACCCCGCCTCCCGCCGCCGGAGGCGACGCGGCCGTCGGGCCGGGCGACGCGCGTAAGGCGCCCCAGGGCGGCGGCGGCGGCGCGCGCGCGCGCCAGGGCCGCGCGAAGGCGGGTCGCAACGGGTCGAAGTCCGCGCCGAAGGCCGCGGCGCGTCGTGCCATCGAGCGCCGCCCCGGCGGGCGCATCGCCGTCACCCAGGCCAACCCGCTCGCGCTGTCGCGGCAGGAGATGGGGCTCTTGACCAAGCGCCTGCTGGTGTTGGCGCTCTCCGACATCACCCGCGACGACCACGACCTCGAGCCCATCCGCATCACGGCCTGGGAGTACGCCCAGATCTTCAACATCCGCGGCAAGAGCATCTACAACCGCATCGAGGACTCGGCGCGCGAGCTCCTCGAGCAGACCGTTCAGGTCAAGGAGCCCAACGGCGACTGGATCATGTTCCAGTGGGTCAGCGAGGCCCGGTACGACAGCGGGCGTGACAGCAAGGACAAGCTCGCCTGCATCGAGCTCAAGATCCACGACAAGCTCCGGCCGTACCTGCTGCAGCTGCGGCGCGACTTCAGCATCATCCCGACGGACCAGCTGCTCAGCTTCGAGTCGTTCAACAGCATGCGGCTCTTCGAGGTGCTCTACACCGCGAGCTACGGCGGCGAGAAGCGTCATCTCGAGTTCGACGTCGACGACCTCAAGCTCCGCCTGGGGCTCGACGGCAAGTACGAGCGCTTCAAGGACTTCACCTACGTCCTCGACCGTGCCCGCGAAGAGTTCTCGCGCTACACCTCGCTGACGTTCACCTACGAGGGCCGCAAGGTGGGCCGCAAGTACCAGCACGTCTCGATCCTCATCGAGAAGAACGACGTCTTCCAGCCGCGCGTGCGGCTGCCCGAGAGCATCGCGCGGCGCGTCAAGCGCGAGGGCGACGGCGAGTCGAAGCTGCGCGCTCTGCAGGCGGCCGACGACCTGCGCGAGATCGGCTGGGCGCTCGACGCCGACGTCAGCGTCAAGCAGTACGGCGCGCAGCGCGTCATCGACCTCGTGCGCTACGCCCGCACGCTGCAGCGCAAGTCGGAGCAGGCGGGCCGGCCGATCGCCAACCTGGCCGGCTTCGTCCACAGCCTGCTGCAGCAGGGCATCGAGCCGCCGCGGACCGAGACGAGCGAAGCCGCCGACGCGCGGCTCACCCGCGAGGCGCTGCGCGGCATCGTGGCGGGGCTCCAGGACGCCTTCCACCAGCAGCGCCGCGAGCGCGGGCGGGCCGCCTGGGAGGCGATGACCGAGGACCAGCGGCAGCTCGTGCACACGCTCATGCAGGCGACCCTGCACAAGTTCACCCTCGAGCGCATCGAGCGCGACGGCTGGCAGGGGAGCCTCTACGAGTTGAGTCGGCTCGACGTGCTCGCCGCCCACGGCTTCGCGACGCTGCCCCCGCAGCTGCAGGACGTCGTCGCGTTCGTCGACCACGGCGACCTGCTCGCGGACTACCTGCCCGACGACCGGCGCCGCCTGCTGGACGAGCTGCGCGAGGCAGCCGGCTGATGCGCCCGCGGCGCCGGGGTGCCTGACCGTGTGCGGGCGCTACACGCTCTACCACGACGAGCAGGACCTGACCGAGCTCTTCGAGCTCGACGCCTTCGCATGGGCGCCGCGCTACAACATCGCGCCGACCCAGACGGTCCCCATCGTCCGGGAGGGGCCGGCCGGCCGCCAGCGGCTCGACGCCCGCTGGGGGCTGGTGCCCGCGTGGGTCAAGGACGTGAGTTCGTTCCGTGCGCTGCTGTTCAACGCCCGCGCGGAGACGGTGGGGGAGAAGCCCGCCTTCCGGGACGCCGCGCGCCGCGCCCGCTGCGTGCTGCCGGCGAGCGGCTTCTACGAGTGGCGGAGCGAGGGCGACGGCAAGCAGCCCTACTACGTGCGGCGGCGCGACGGCGCGCCGATGGCCCTGGCCGGCCTCTACGCGGAGCGCGCGGCGGGGGAGCCGAGCCGCAGCGCCACGGTCCTCACCACCGAACCGAACACGCTGTTGGCGGAGTTGCACGACCGGATGCCCGTGATCCTGGAACGCCACGCGCTGGCGCGCTGGCTGGACCGGGAGGCCCACGACGTGTTCGAGCTCGACGACCTGCTGCGGCCGTGCGCCAGCGAGCTGCTGGAGGCCTACCCGGTCGACCGCGCCGTCGGCAACGCGCGCATCGACGAGGCGCGGCTGGTGCAGCGGGTATGAGTCGCCCGCCCGCTCAAGCCGCCGCGCGCGTCAACCAGGCGATCCCCAGGACCAGTGTGATCAGCGTGATCGGCAGCCCGACGCGCAGGTAGGCCCAGAAGCCCACCGTCACGCCCGCCTTGCGGGCGCCCTCGACCACGATGAGGTTGGCGACCGATCCGACCACGGTGAGGTTGCCCGCCAGCGTGCTGGCCATGGCCAGCGTCAGGAAGCCGGTCGACCCCGCAGCCGCCTCCGCGACCAGGGGCGCCAGCAGCAGCACCGCCGGCACGTTCGAGAACAGGTTGCTGGCGACGCCGGTGACGGCCGTCAAGCTGGCGACGCCGCTCGCCCACCCGCCCCCCAGCGTCGCCGCGGCGAACGCCGCCAGCAGGGTGGCCGCCCAAGCGACCGCCGCCACCAGTGGGCGCCGCGGCATCGGCCCCGCCGCGGCCGGCGCCCCGCGGAAGGGCCCCAGCGGCCAGGTCGTGGCGGTGCACCAGCGCGATGACCCCGGCGACCACGGCCAGGCCGGCGAGCGCTACCGGCGCCAGGGCCGTGGCGAAGGGCAGGTACCCGATGCCGCCCTGAACCCCGACGATCACGTTCTGCGGGTTGCCGGTGACCGTCGCGACGCTTCCGACGTTGGCGGCGGTCGCCAACGCCAGCAGGTAGGGCAGCGGCGCGACCCCTAGCTGGCGCGTCGGTTGGACGACGAGCCGGGTCACATGAGCGCGACGGTGTCGTTCAGGAACAGCGCCGAGAGGCCCCCGGCGACCACCACCAGCGCCGCCAGAAGCGCGTAGGGGCCGGCGGCACGCCGGGTCGCCCAGCGGGTGAGCTCGCGGAAGGCGCCGGCCTCCGCGAGCGCCTGGTTCAGCAGCATCAGCCCGAAGAGCAGCACCAGCACCTCGGCGTCGACGAGCGCGGCCGCCTCATGCAGGTCGAGCACGCCGCTGACCAGCAGCGCGGCGGCCCCGACCAGCGCGAACCCGGCGCGGTCCAGCGGCACGAAGGGGAGGCGCCCGAAGGCCACCCCCGGCAGGGTCAGGCCGGCGATCACGATCGCGAGCGTGGCGTGGGCGTCCGGTGGCGCCATGCGCCGCCGAGGCTACCGCGTCACGGGGCGCAGGTCGCCGGCGCCGGCTGGCCGTCGGCCAGCGACCACACCCATGCCAACGTCGCATCGAAGCCGGCCGGCCGCGTGTCGCGGTGCCGCGCCAGCGGCACGTGCAGGTAGGTGACGGGGGAGCCGGTCGCGCACAGCGCGGCGAAGAAGGCCTCCTGGGCGGCGTCGCGCACGACCACGTCCTGGCCGCCCTGGACGACGAGCGCGGGCAGGCCGTGGCCCGCCAGGCCGGTGGCGTTGGCGGCCAGCGCGCGGGCGAAGGCCGGTGCCGCCTCCTCGGGACTGCCCGCCTGCAGGGCGCGGTGGAAGGCGGGGGTGTAGAGCGCGGCCACGTCGTACGGGTAGATCAGCTGGGTGCGGTCGACGCACAGCTCGCCCGCCTCGCCGGCCAGGTCCGCCAGGAACCGGGGCGCCAGCACCTGCGCCGGGTCGATGCCCTCGCCGTAGGCGTCGCGGTAGGCCAGCAGCACGTAGCCGGCGTAGTAGCCGGCGGTGGCGAGCAGGGCGGTGACGTCGGTGGTGGCGGCGTGGCCGACGGCGCCGCGCAGGCGCAGCTCGGGGGCGTAGGCGGCGTGCCGGTCGGCCGCCGCGAAGGCGGCGTGGCCGCCCTGCGAGTACCCGGCGACGAAGACGTCGTCGCGCAGGGCGCCCGCGGGCGCGCCGCTGGCGTACAGCGCGCGGGTGGCCCGCGCCGCGTCGAGCAGGACGTGGGCCTCCGCCTCGGCGACGAAGTACGCCTGCGGTCGCTGCGGGTCGTCGAACCCGAGGTAGTCGGGAAGGACGACCGCCAGCCCGCGCCCGGCATACGGCGCGAGGGACTCGCGGTAGTAGCCGAGCGGCGTCGACCGCTCGTGCTCGTGCGAGGGCGCGCACGCCGGCGCCAGGCCGGTGGTTCCTGCGCCGTAGACGAGCAGCGGCGCGGCGCCACGCGGCGGCGCGACCGGCGTGAACGCCTGGGCCGTCACCACGGCGGGCCCCCCGTCCAGATCGGTGGTGACGAAGCGCAGTCGCCACAGGTCGACGGCGTTCTCGACGACGGGCGGGCCGTACGCGCCGAAGGGTGCGGCGGCGCGCCGCTGGACCTCGCCGGGGTCCCACCGCTCCAGGAAGACGGCCTCCAGCAGCTGGCCCGGCCGCGCGTCGGCGGGCCATGCCGTGGGCGCCGGTTGCGCCAGCGCCGGGCCCGCCGAGCAGGCGAGGGCCACGAGCATGGAGGCGAGGGCCGCGTGGGCCGCGCGGCGCCCGGGGAACGGGCGGCCCGCGAGGTGCGGTGCGCTCCCGCGGCGCGGGGTGCCCCCGAGGCGCGGGGCGCCCCCGCTGAGCGCGGGACCTCCGCTGTGAGCGAGACCCCCGCTGTGAGCGGGGCAGGGTCGGTGATCGGTCATGGCGTGAGCACCTCCGGGCAGTCGTCGGGGGCCGGCGTGCCGGCGGCGACCGCCCGCATCCAGGCGAGGGCGTCGGCGAAGCCGATGTAGCGCGTCTCGTGCCGCGTCCGCAGGTAGTTGGCGTAGCGGACCGGACTCCCGGCGCCGCACAAGCGGGCCACGAAGGCGTCCTGCGCGGGCAGCGGAACGATCGGGTCGTCGACCCCCTGAAGCACCGCCACCGGCAGCCCGCCCAGGCGCAGGCCGACGTCGTTGCGGTCGAACGCCTCGCGCCAGGCGGGGAAGTCGCGCGCGAGCGTGCCCGCCGCCAGCGCCCGGGCGAACGGCGCCGCGTACAGGGCGGCGGGGTCCTCCGGGTAGGCCGCCTGCGCCCCCAGCACGCACATGCGCCGGACGTCCCGGTCCAGCCGCGACAGGAAGGGCTCCGCCAGCACGTCGGCCGCGTCCAGTCGGCCGGGGTAGGCCTCGACGTACGCCCGCACGACCCACGGCGCGGTGTGCGTGAAGTGGAGGAACAACGTGTCCAGGTCGCTGCTCGGCCCGAAACCGACGACCCCGGCCAGCGGCACGTCGCGGGCGTAGACGGCGGCCCGGTCGGCGGCCGCGAACGCGGCGTGGCCCCCCTGCGAGAAACCGGCCGCGAAGGCGTGCGCGACCGTCACGTCGGGCGCCACGGCCCGGAGCGCCTGGCGGGCTGCGCGCAGCGCGTCGAGCACCACGGTGGCCTCGGCGGTGGCGACGAAGTACGGCTGCAGGCCGCTGCCGCCGGTGCTCGCGAGGTAGTCCGGCAGCACGGTGGGCAGGCCCTGGCCGGCGTACGCCAGGGCCGTGGCGCCGTAGGTCTCCACCCGCTCGCTCGCGAGCCAGATGGCGGTCGGCCCGCAGTCGGCGTCGAGGCCGGTGGAGCCGGGCGCGAACGCCAGCAGGGCGTCGTCGGAGACCGCGTGTGGCACCAACAGCTGCGCCATCGCCTCCGCCGGGCCGCCGTCGGGTCCGGTGGTGGCGAAGCGCAGCAGGTACTGGGTGACGCCGGTGCGGGCGCGCGGCGCGGTCTCGCCGTCGGCCCGGAAGCGGCCGCCCACGGTCGCGTCGATGGCCGCCGCGCCGTGCTCGGCGCGGGCCTCGAGCGCCAGCACCGTGCCCGGCGGGGGCGAGGCGGCCAACGCGGCGCCGAGGAGCGCGGCCAGCAGCCACAGCGCGCCGGCCGCTGCCCGGCCGGCGGCCGCGGCGTGCGTCACGGCGTCCACCCGCGCGGGTCGGCCGGCGTCGCCCCGCCGCCCCCCGCCGCGACCACGACGTCGGCGTCGTCGAGGTAGCGCTCGGGGATCTCCCACACCACCGCGCGAGGGCGCGCCTGCCGGTACGCCGGACCCGCCAGGTAGGTCGCCATCGGCCGGAAGGGCCCGTCGCCGGTCGCCGCCGCGTCCAGCACCTCGACGCCCAGCGCGGCCTGCAAGCGATCGGCGAGGTGCCACCGGGGGTCGGCGGCGTAACTCGTGCCCACGACCGCCAGCGGCAGCTCCACCTCCGCGAAGAGGTCGCCGCCGGCGGGGGCCGCGCGCACCAGGCGCGTGCGCTCGAGCGCGTCCGGCTCGGGCGCCAGCCAGGACGCCAGGGGGCCCAGTTCGAGCAGGTCGACCAGGTCGCCATGGTGCGGCACTTGGCCCAGGGCCTCGAGGCGGGAGGGCGCCGTGCCCGCCAGGCCCGGCAGCAGCGTGTGCAGCCGGTCCGCCACGGCGTCCGCCGCCGCGGAGGCGCCCGCCGGCGCCCAGTGGG
>JAHYJQ010000098.1 GCA_019429025.1 Trueperaceae bacterium
CGTGGGGTCCCCGCGCCACCCGAGCTGTCCGGGCCGGGCGGCGGCTCCGCCGCCGCAGCCGTCGGCGCCACGGCGGCCGCCGTGGCGGCCGGCGCCAGGCGTTCGAGCACCGCGAGGCGCAGCAGCGCCGGCAGCGCCCACAGCTCGCCGATGGCGAGCGGCGCGACCGCCTGGTAGTCGTCGAGCAGCGCGGCGACCACGTCGAGGTCGAGGGGGGCCTCCAGCCGGTCGACCAGTTCGCGCGCGAGCGACTCGGCGCGCGGCCGGCCGGCGTCGGCCCCGCGACCGGGTCCGGGCAGCCGGGCGTAGTATCCGCGCGGCAGGCTGAGGCGCACCTGCGCGAGGGCGTCCTGGATCACGTGGTCGTTGTCCCGCAGCCACTCCACCGCCGCCGGCAACTCGCCGGGCGCATAGCGGCGACCCGCGAGACGCCGGAAGGCGCCGGCGAGACCACGCTCGAGGCGGCGCAGCCGCGGTCCCAGGGGCGCGGGCGGAGCGCCCGTCGGCGAGGCGAGGTGGGCGCGTGCCAGGCCGGCCATCTCCTCGCGGAGACGGGCCGAGGGGCTCATCGCACGGCCGGATCGTTCGCGGCCGTCGCGGCCCCGCCCTCGGCACCGGGTTCGGGTCCGAGGGCGGCATCGGCGGGGCGTCTGCCGCCATCGAACACGCCCTTCGGCGCATCCTGGAAGACGACGATGGGGAGCCCGCAGGTGGCCAGCAGCCGCTGCGCCACGGCGCCGCACGGGAACGGTGCCCCGCTCGCGCCGTGGGCCGCGAGCGCGATGAGGTCGGCGCCCTCTTGCGCCGCGACCGCGCGGATGCCCTCGGCGACATGTGCGGCGCGCCCGACGCGGCTGCGCACCTGCAGGTCGGTGTGGGCGAGCCGTGCCTCCATCTCGCTCAGGTAGCGGGTGGCGCGCTCGGCCTGCAGGGCCGCGAGGCGTCCCTGGAGTTCGGCCTCCTCGCCGGACGGGGGCAGCCGCTGCCATGCGGGCGGGGGCTCGGGCACCAGATGGAGCAGGAGCAGCGTCGCCTGCTGTTGGCGGGCGACCGCGGCCGCCAGGCCGAGGGCCCACTCGCCGGCGGGCGAGCCGTCCAGTGGGACGAGGACGTGATGGAATCCGACCGCCTGGGCCTGGGGCCCGGCGTCGGCGCCGCGGCGCACGACCATGACGGAGGCGGGGGCGAGCGACAGCACCTTGTGCGTGGTGCCGCCGAAGGCGAAGGCCTCGGCCTCGCCGCGGCCGTGCGCCGCCATGACCACCAGCACGACGTCCTGGCGGCGCGCATGGCGAACGATCTGCTCGGCGGGGGCGCCGATCTCCACCGCGATCGCGGCCTCGACGCCGATCTCCGCGAGCCGCTCGGCGACCGAGCGAAGGTACGCCGCGGACTCGGCGTGCAGCAGGCGCCAGTCGAGGTCGCGGGAGACGTTTTCGGAAGGCAGCGGCGGCGTCTCGAGGACCTGCAGGAGCAGGAGGCCGTCCGCCAGGGCGCCCACCAGACCCGCGGCGTGCCACACCGCGGTCTCCGCCGCGGTCGATCCGTCGAGCGGGACGAGCAGGTAGCGCTCCATACCGCACGCTACGCGTTGCGCGCGCGCGGCGGGCGCGTGGTGCTCTGGACCGAGGGACCCGGGTGGCGCTAAAATAAGGGGTTGTACCGGTGCGTCACCCGGTTGCCGCCGCGACCTCCACCGCGTCCGCCAGCTCCGCCCCTCGCTCCAGCGCCGCGCGGTTGGCGGGCAGCAGGTGGCGGTGGCGTTCGGGCAGCACGGCCTCGAGCGTCTTGGCGACGTGGTCGAGGGTGAACACCGGGCGGCGCGCCAGCAGCGCGCCGAGGAGCACCATGTTCGTCAGCCGCGGGCTGCCGAGCTCGGCGGCGACGTCGTCGGCGGGGATGGCGATGACGTCGAGGTCGGTGCGGCGCACGTCGCGGTCGATGAGCGAGGCGTTGACGATGAGCAGCCCGCCGGGCCGGACGAGTGGCTCGTAGCGGTCGAGCGACGGCAGGTTGAGCACGATCGCGGCCTCGGGGCGCGCGACCACCGGCGATCCGATCGGTTGGTCGCTGATCACCACGGTGCAGTTGGCGGTGCCGCCGCGCATCTCGGGCCCGTAGGACGGGTACCAGGTGGTGTGCAGGTCGGCCTCGAGGGCGGCGTGCGCCAGCAGCTGCCCGGCGAACAGCACGCCCTGGCCGCCGAAGCCGGCGATGACCAGGTCGGTCGTCATGCGCGCGCCCCGGTACCGGCCGCGGCACCGGCCGCGGCCGCGGGCTCCGCGGGCAGCTTGAAGTCGCCGAGCGGGAAGACGGGCACCATCTCGTCGCGGATGAAGGCGAGCGCCGCCGTGGGCTCGAGGCCCCAGTTGGTGGGGCAGCTCGACAGCAGCTCGACCATGGAGAAGCCGAGCCCCTGGCGCTGCACCTCGAGGGCCCGCCGGATCGCCTTCTTGGCGCGGCGGATCTGGACGACGTCGTGCAGGCTGCGGCGCACGACGTAGGCGGCGCCGTCGACCTGCGCCAGCAGTTCGCTCATGCGCAGCGGCGCGCCCGTGGTGGCGGGGTCGCGGCCGTCGGGCGAGGAGCTGGTCTTCTGACCCGCCAGCGTGGTGGGGGCCATCTGGCCGCCGGTCATGCCGTAGATCGCGTTGTTGAGGAAGAAGACGGTGAAGTTCTCGCCGCGCACGGCGGCGTGCAGGATCTCGGCGGCGCCGATGCTGGCGAGGTCGCCGTCGCCCTGGTAGGTGAAGACGATCTTGTCGGGGTTGGCGCGCTTGACGCCGGTGGCCATCGCCGGCGCGCGGCCGTGGGCGGCCTGCGCGAAGTCGGTGGCGAAGTAGCGGTAGGAGAACACGGAGCAGCCGACGGAGGCCACGCCGATGGTGTCCTGGCGGATGCCCATCTCGTCGATGACCTCGGCGATCAGCCGGTGGGCGACGCCGTGGGTGCAGCCGGGGCAGTAGTGGGTGGGGACGTGCGTCAGCGACTTGGGGTACTCGTAGACGGGCGTCAGCAGCGGCTCCGCGGCTAGCACGGTCATGCGTTCACCTCCTGGGGCTGGGCTTCGGGCGCGCCCGCGCCGGCGGCGTCGGCCACCTCGCGGATCGCGTCGGCGATCTCCTCGGGCATGGGCATGATGCCGCCGGTGCGTCCGAAGAAGCGCACGGGGACGCGGCCCTCGACCACGCGGCGGACGTCCTCGACCATCTGGCCGGCGTTCATCTCGACCACCAGCAGCGCGTCGACGCGCTCGGCGAGGGCGCGCAGGGCGGCCTCGGGGTAGGGCCACAGGCTGATGGGCCGCAGCAGGCCGGCGGCGACGCCCTCGTCGCGCACGGCGGCGATGGCGGTCTTCGCCACGCGGGCGGCGGTGCCGAAGGCGACCACGCCCACGCGCGCGTCGTCCAGCCGGTGCTCCTCGAAGCGCACCTCGTTCGCCTCGATCTCGGCGTACTTCGCCTGCAGGTGGTCGTTGAAGCGGGCCAGCTCTTCGGGGTCGAGGTGGATGGAGGAGACGAGGTTCGTGTCGCGCTCGCGGGCGCCGGTCAGGGCCCAGGCGGGGCGCTCCGTCAGCGGCCGCAGGGGCGGCAGGGTGGCGCCCTCCATCATCTGGCCGAGGCTGCCGTCGGCGAGCAGCACGGTGACGATGCGGTAGCGGTCGGCCAGGTCGAAGGCGAGGACCGTGAGGTCGATCATCTCCTGCACGTTGGCGGGGGCGAGGACGATCATCTTGTAGTCGCCGTGGCCGCCGCCCTTGACGATCTGCAGGTAGTCGCCCTGGGCGGGGGCGATGTTGCCGAGGCCGGGCCCGCCGCGCATGACGTCGACGAGAACGGCCGGCACCTCGCTGCCGGCCATGTACGAGAGCCCCTCCATCATCAGGCTGACGCCGGGGCTCGAGGACGAGGTCATCGTGCGCACGCCGGCGGCGGCCGCGCCGTAGACCATGTTGATGGCGGCGACCTCGCTCTCGGCCTGCACGAACACCCGGCCCAGCTCCGGCATGCGCCTGGCCATGTGCTCCAGCGCCTCGGTCTGGGGGGTGATGGGGTACCCGAAGTACGCCTCGCAGCCGGCGCGCACGGCGGCCTCGGCGAAGGCGACGTTGCCCTTCAGCAGCTCGATCGACATGCCGGCCCCCCCTACGCCTTGACCGCGCGGTAGACGGTGATCGCGGCCTCGGGGCAGGCGATGGCGCACATCTCGCAGCCGGTGCAGAGTTCGGCGGGGTCGTCGAGCTCGGCGGGGTGCACCCCGCGCGCGTTGAAGCGTTCGCTGGCGACCCTGAGCAGCCCCTTGGGACAGACCGGGATGCACAGGGCGCAGCCCTTGCAGAGCGCGTCGTCCACCGTGACGGTGCCCTTCATGCGGTCCTCCTGACTCGTTGCCTCCAGGATAGTCCCTGGTGCCTGAGAACCGTGTCCCTTTCGCCATATTCGGGGGGTGTGGTAGGGGGCTGGGGGGTGGAATCGGGCGCGTCAGACGGACACTACGGTCATTCGAGAAACAGCGCTACGAGGGGCGCGGGGAGCGCCCAGGCGGGATGCTCGAAGTCGAGGACGTCCTTGGTCGCGAGGATGCCCGCGGCGAACCTCGCCTCGATCGCGCGGGCTTCTCGGCGCCACCTCGCGCTGACCCACTTCGACTCGATCGGCGTGGTCCGGGCCGTCCCGGATGCCGTACGAAATGGCACCGGGGCGAGGTCGATCTCGCCGCCCGCCGTGGTCTTGAGGTAGCCGATCGCGTCCTGGGTCGACCAGCGCCCGGGATCGGATCGGTCCACCGAGCGTGCGAGCGCCACCGCGACCGCGGCCTCGCTCAGCACCGTCATGTCGGGATCAGGGATGCCCGAGCGTCGGGCGGGCGACAGCCACGCCAGAACCGGGTCGGCCAGGTACACCTTGGACTGCGCGCCCGCGACCCGGCGTCCGCGTTCGTCGACCTGGGGACACCACAGGGTCGCGAACGCCGCGGTCAGCCGGTCGAGACGCCGCTCGAACGCCGACGGGTTCGGGTAGCCGAGGGTGGCCGCCGTAGCGCGTCGGTTCAGGGGGGCGGCGGAGCGGCGGTGGAGTTCGGCCAACAGCAGCGGAACGGAGTCGGGCGGGCCCTCCGCATCAACGTCGCGGTGAAGCCACGACGATAGGTCCGCAAGGAACGACTCGCTCACTTGCCCGTCTCGATGGTGCTCCGCGACGGCCCTCGGGAAGCCGCCGCACGTCAGGTAGTCCTGCCATGCGAGGTCGAGGTCGGTGAGAAAGGGCTCGAGGTCTGTGGCGAGGTCCGCGACCTGCGGACGCTGAAGGTCGCCTGGCGACAGGAGTGGAGTGGAGGGGATGTCCCGGCGCGTCGCGCTCAGGAACTCGCGGTACGACATCGGATGCAGGATCCGCTCGCGCCGCCCGGGACCGGTCCCCGCGCGACCGGCGAGCAGGTCGCGTTCGACCTCGGCCTGTGGGTCCCATGAGGAGCCGGTGCAGACGACGGTGTCGCCCGCGAAGCTTGTCGTGTCACGAAGGTACTTCAGGGTTTCGGTCCAACCTCGGATCCCGGCCACTTCGTCGAGGAACCAGACGCGCGTCTCCGGCTCGACGGCCCGTGTCGACGCCTGACCCAAAAGGATGGCCCTACGGAGGTCGCGGGCGTTCATGCCGTCGCACGCGAAGGAGATCAGGCGGAGTGGGTCGAAGCCCGGGCGCTGGCACAGGCTCGCGGCGGTGTCCCGGAGGAGAACGGACTTCCCGACGCGGCGTGGGCCCCGCAGGATGATCAGCAGGTCGGTGCCGGGTGATGCGACGACGTCGTCCAGCAGTTCGGAGCGGTACCCAAGGTCCCAGCGCGACCGGGCGCGTAGCACGGGGTCGTCGTCGCGCCACGCATCGGCGCTCCGGGCCGTGGCGCGGGTGCGCCACCAGGGGTTCTGCTCCCGCAGCCTTCCGCGGATCTCGTCGTCGCGCACGGCACCCACCGTCTTTCTATGCATCAGATTACAGCACGAGCGTATCAAACATGGGGGGGTTCTGCCACATCAACGGCGCAAAACCCCCCCATGTTTGACACGCTCGAGAGCGATGCGCCACCTGCGGGATGCCGGCTCGCTGAGGCCTCCGGCGGCCAGCAGGAGCCTCGCGCGGTCGGTCTACGCGGCCGTCGCTGCGCGGGGTGGCCCCGCCCACAGGACGTTCCTCACTCGTGCTGCGTTTCACGAGGTGCGACGATGCCGCCAACGGACTGCCCCAACGTCTCCGGTCAGGCACCCGCGCGTTCCGCGGGTCGGAAGGACGGCGACATGGCCGTACGCAGGCTCGAGGCGGCCGCGCTGGACGCGCTCTTCGGAGCGCTTCGCCGGCGTGGCTACACGCTCGTGGGGCCCACGCTCCACGACGGCGCCATCGTCTACGACGAGTTGACGGGCACCGCTGAGTTGCCGATCGGGTGGACGGAGGTGCAGGACGCCGGCCACTACCGCCTCGCGCGGCGCGACGACGACGCCCGCTTCGGCTACACGGTCGGCCCCTACGCCTGGAAGCGCCACCTCCACCCGCCTGCCCTGCGGCTGTGGCGCGCCGAGCGCGACGCCGAGGGGGGCTTCGAGCTGCTCGACGAGCCGCACGACCCGCCGAAGGTCGCGTTCATCGGCGTGCGGCCCTGCGACGTCGCTGCGATCGCCATCCAGGACCGCGTGTTCACCGGCGGCGCCCACGTCGACCCGGACTACCAGGCGCGCCGTGAGCGGGCGTTCATCGTGGCGGTCAACTGCACCGAGCCGGGTGGCACCTGCTTCTGCGCGTCGATGGGCACCGGGCCCGAGGCCCGCGACGGCTACGACCTGGCGCTGACCGAGATCATCGCGCCCGCCCGCAACGGGCAGCGCGCCGAGCCCAGCTACCTGCTCGAGGTCGGCAGCGAGCGCGGCGAGCAGCTGCTCGCCGAGCTCGGCGGCCGCCCCGCGCGCGGCGACGAGGTGGCCGACGGCGAGCGCCGGCTGGCGGAGGCCGCCGGCCGCATGGGGCGCGCGCTCGACACCCGAGGGCTGGCCGACGCGCTGCGCCGCTCGCTCGACAACTCGCGCTGGGACGAGCCCGCGGCCCGCTGCCTGGCGTGCGGCAACTGCACGTTGGCGTGCCCCACCTGCTTCTGCAACACGGTGGAGGACACCACCGACCTCACCGGCGCCTTCGCCGAGCGCACGCGCCGCTGGGACTCGTGCTTCACCCAGGACCTCTCGTACATCCACGGCGGCCCCGTGCGCGTGTCGCTGAAGTCGCGCTACCGCCAGTGGGCCACCCACAAGCTCGGGACGTGGCAGGAGCAGTTCGGGACCTCCGGCTGCGTCGGCTGCGGCCGCTGCATCACCTGGTGCCCCGCCGCGATCGACCTCACCGAAGAGGTCGCCGCCATCGCCGCCAGCGCGCAGGCGCGCGCGTCCCGGCGGCAGGCGCGCGTGGCGCCGAGCCCCGAGCGCGGAACGGAGGCCGGCGATGCTGCAGCCACCCGCTGACGGGCGCTTCGCGCCGCCGCCCGCGGTGGCCGCGCCGGACCTCGACCCCATGCGCACCGTCCCCTTCCGGGTGGCGGGGCTGCACGTCGACAACGAGGACACCTTCACGCTCGAGCTCACGCCGCCGCACGGGTACCAGTTCGCCCCCTTCAAGCCCGGGCAGTTCAACATGCTCTACGTGTTCGGGGTGGGCGAGGTGCCCATCTCGATCAGCGGCGACCCCGACCGCCCCGGCGTGCTGGTGCACACCACCCGCGAGGTCGGCGCCGTCACGCGGGCGATGCGCGGCCTGCGCATCGGCGACGCGATCGGCGTGCGCGGGCCCTTCGGCAGCAGCTGGCCGGTCGAGGCGGCCGAGGGCCGCGACGTCGTGCTCATCGCCGGCGGCATCGGCCTCCCGCCGTTGCGCCCGGCGCTCTACCACGTGCTCGCCCGGCGCGAGCGCTACGGCCGCGTCATGCTGCTGTACGGCGCCCGCACGCCCGAGGACATGATGTTCCCCGACGAGCTCGCCAAGTGGCGCGCGATGTTCGACCTCGAGGTGCACGTCACCGTCGACCGCGCCACCGGCAACTGGCGCGGCAACGTCGGCGTCGTCACGCCGATCGTCAAGCGCGCGCCCATCGATCCGCGCCGCACGGTGGCGATGATCTGCGGCCCGGAGATCATGATCCGCTTCGCCTGCCAGGAGCTCGCGCGCCGCGGCGTCAGCCCCCAGGACACCTACGTCTCGCTCGAGCGCAACATGAAGTGCGCCGTCGGCCTGTGCGGCCACTGTCAGGTGGGCGGCCACCTCGTGTGCCGCGACGGCCCGGTGTTGTCCTACGACCAGGTCGAGCGGCTGCTCGACGTGGGGGAGGTGTGACGTGGCGCCCCTCGTGAGCGCGGTCTCCCGGACCGCCGACCCGTTCGTCCGCACCGGCAAGCGGCCCACGCTGGCCGTCTGGAAGTTCGCCTCCTGCGACGGCTGCCAACTGACGCTCCTCGACTGCGAGGACGAGCTGCTCGCCGTCGCCGGCCAGCTCGACGTCGCCTACTTCCTCGAGGCCTCCAGCGCCACGGCGGCTGGCCCCTACGACGTCTCGCTGGTCGAGGGCTCGATCACGACGACGCACGACGCCAAGCGCATCCGCGAGATCCGCGAGATGTCGGGCAAGCTCGTCACGATCGGCGCCTGCGCCACCGCGGGCGGCATCCAGGCGCTGCGCAACTTCGCCGGCCCCGACGGCGGCCCCGACGTCACCGCCTACGCGGCAGCGGTCTACGCCCACCCGGAGATCCTCGACGCGCTGCCCACCTCCACCCCGATCTCCGAGCACGTGTTCGTCGACTTCGAGCTGCGCGGTTGCCCGATCGACAAGCGCCAGCTGCTCGAGGTCGTCAGCGCCACCCTCGCAGGGCGCAAGCCGCAGATCCCCAGCTACTCGCTGTGCCTCGAGTGCAAGCGCAGCGGCGCGGTGTGCGTGATGGTCGCGCACGGGCAGCCCTGCCTCGGCCCCGCCACGCAGGCTGGCTGCGGGGCGCTGTGCCCCAACTTCTCGCGCGGCTGCTACGGCTGCTTCGGCCCGCACGAGGGCCCCAACATGCCCGCGCTGGGCGACCGCTTCGCCGAGCTCGGCGTCGACGCCGACGGCTGGCTGCGCGCCCTGCGCACCTACAACGCCTACGCGGGGCCGTTCCGGAAGGAGGCCGATCACGTTGAGCGCACCCGTTCCTGAGGCCCCCGCGGCCGGCACCCGACGCATCGACGTCGAGGCCCTGGCCCGCGTGGAGGGCGAAGGCGCCCTGCACGTGCGCATCGACGGCAACACGCTCGAGCACGTCGCGCTGCGCATCTACGAGCCGCCGAGGCTGTTCGAGGGCTTCCTGCGCGGCCGGCATTACACGGAGCCGCCCGACATCACCGCCCGCATCTGCGGCATCTGCCCGGTCGCCTACCAGATGAGCTCGTGCCACGCGCTCGAGGCCGCCTGCGGCGTCACCGTCGACGGCCAGCTGCGCGAGCTGCGGCGCCTGCTCTACTGCGGCGAGTGGATCGAGAGCCACGCGCTGCACGTCTACCTGCTGCACGCGCCCGACTTCCTCGGTTACCCGAGCGGCATCCACTTGGCGCAGGACCACCGCGCCACCGTGGAGCTGGGCCTGCGGTTGAAGAAGGTCGGCAACGACGTCATGGTCGTGCTCGGCGGCCGCGAGATCCACCCCGTCAACGTGCGCCTGGGCGGCTTCTACCGCCTGCCGCGCGTGGCCGAGTTGCGCGCCCTGCGCGAGCCGCTGCTGCGCGCCCGCGACGACGCGCTGGCCACCGTGAAGTGGGTGGCCGGCTTCGAGTTCCCCGACGTCGAGCCCGACCGCGTGTTCCTGGCGCTGTCGCACCCCGACGAGTACGCCCTCAACGAGGGGACGATGCGCACCGACCGCGGCCTCGACGTCCCCGTCAGCGCCTTCGAGGATCACGTCCGCGAGGAGCACGTCGCGCGCTCCACCGCGCTGCACGCCACCGTGGACGGCGAGCCGTACATGGTGGGGCCGCTGGCGCGCTACGCGCTCAACTTCGCGCAGCTGTCGCCGCTGGCGCAGGAGGCGGCGCGCGACGCCGGCCTCGGCCCGGTGGAGCGCAACCCCTTCAAGAGCATCGTCGTGCGGGCCGTCGAGATCGTGTACGCCTGCGACGAGGCGCTGCGCATCATCGACCAGTACGAGCCGCCCGAGCGGGCGCATCTGGAGGTGCCGCCCCGCGCCGGCCGCGGGCACGCCTGCACCGAGGCGCCCCGGGGCACGCTCTACCACCGCTACACGATCAACGACGAGGGCATCGTGCTCGACGCCCGCATCGTGCCGCCCACGGCGCAGAGCCAGTCGGTCATCGAGGAGGACGTGCGCGACGTCGTGCGCGGCCACCTCGACCTGCCGACCGACCAGCTGCAACACCTGTGCGAGCAGGCGGTGCGCAACCACGACCCCTGCATCTCGTGCGCCGCGCACTTCCTGAAGCTCGAGGTGGAGCGCCGCTGACGTGAGGACGCTGGTGGTGGGGGTGGGGAACGACGATCGCGGCGACGACGGCCTGGGGCCGCTCACGGCGCGCCTGCTGGGGAGCATGCTGGCGGGCGCGCGGGCGGGCGGCCCGGCGCTGGCCGGCCCGGCGCCTGCCAGCGCCAGGCCGGGCGGC
>JAHYJQ010000099.1 GCA_019429025.1 Trueperaceae bacterium
AGGTGCCAACGCTCTACACGCAGGTCGGCGAAGTCCTGGACGTTGTTCGTCACCAGGATGAGGTCGTGGACCGCAGCCACCGCAGCGATCTGGCCGTCTGCGAACGAAGGCGTGAGGCCGCCCTGCGAGAGCCGGGCGCGCTGCTCGGCGTGCCACTCGGCCGCGGCGGCATCGTAGGGAAGGATCGGCAGGGCAGTCGATACCACCTCGTCGAGGTATCGCTCGATCGCCGAACGCTTCCGCGAGAGCCTGAGCAGGCTGAAGGCGAAGGCCAACTCGTGCCACACGACGGAGGCGGTGGCCAGCTCGCCGCCGTGCTCGAGCAGCTTCTCGACGACCGCCGCATCCGGCTCCAGACGGACGGGTTCGGATGGCACGTTGGTGTCGAGCAAGTAGCGAGGTCTCACCATGGAGCGACCCTTCCAGCCCCGCGGTCACGGAGGCCCTCGAACTCACCCCGGTCAAGCCCCACCTCGGCCAGCTCGACACCCCCTAGGAACCTGTCGAGCGCAGCGCCGAACGATGGGCGCCCATGCGCCAGCTGCTGATACTTCGACGAGGAGACCAGGACCGCCACCGGCTCGCCCCACCGCGTGATGTGGATGGTTTCGCCCGCCTCGGCCTCCATGACCAGACCGGGGAGCCTCGCCCGCGCTTCCGCTATCGAGACGCTGCGTCCGGCCATGCGCCACCTCCGTGTACCTCATGACGTTCACGTTGTCGCCTCTCCAGCCGCTGCGCGCGAGGTCGTCTTCGGTGGCCACCTCGCTCTCCCCGTGGGCGGCCCGTTGGGTCGCCGCGCTGGCTTCCTGACCCACGACCACGCGCCCGGCCTGGCGCATGCAGCGGCGACCATCGCTTCGACCGAGACGGGTGGGACGCGCGTTCGGTCGGCCTGCGCGGCTCGCCAGTCGTCCTGGTAGACATCCTGCACGACGGCAACACCGCGGTCGGCGCCCCAGTGCGTCGGGTGACCGCCTCGGGTTCGAGGGGCGAGGTTCAGGGGCGCAAGCAGGATTCCGGCGCGTTCGCCATAGGTCACAAGAGCCGGCGGAACTCGGCGACGGTCAAGCCCGCATCACGGACGATGCCGCCCAACGTGAACGCGTTGACGGACTCGTTTCGTGGAATGGTCAGGATGCGCGCGCCATCGGTCATGACGATGTGCTTGCCCTGGCGGGCGATCCGAAAGCCGGCCTTCTGGAGCGCCCGCACGGTGTCGAGGTGGTTGACGCCGGGGAGCTTCGGCGCAGGCTAAGCGACCTCGACTTCGCGAACTTCCGAACCACGCAAGAGTTCGTCACGAACGGAGAGGTACTCACTGATGGCGCAACGTACGTTCTCGAGCGCCTCCGGCTCGGTAGCACCTTCGGACCAGCACCCGGGCAGACCCGGCACCGAGACGCTGAAACCCTCGGCCGTTTCCAAGAGAGCGATCTTGTACTTCATTCGGGTCGAGCCCCTCTCTTGAGCGGAGTATAGACGGTGCGCCCAGCCCAAGTGTGCCGTCTCACGGCGACACTTCACGGTCCGGGTACCGCAGGTGCGTGACGCCGACGCCCGCGATCACCGTCTGGACGTTGAGCGCTGAAGGCGCCCGAACGGGGCGGCCGAAGAGCCGGACGCCGGCGCCCAAGGGCATCTGGACGAGGCCGACACGGGCCTCGTCGAGGAGCCCGGCGTCCAGTAGCTGCCGGATGGTGTCCCCGCCGTGGACGCCCACCGACGTTCCGCCGGCGGCGGCTTGCGCTTGCCGCACTGCGGATTCGATCCTGCCCGCGCGGAACTCGACGTCGCCGGAGCGGAGGCACCGGGCGAACACGTCGGCGACACCGTCGTCTGGGTCGGCGACGTAGCCGTCGAGCGACATGGACATGATGGCGACGACCTTGGACATCGGGGGCTCCTTGCGGGAGCGGCGGCACGTCAGGCGGCGGTGATGGCCCGCGCGAGGACCAGCAGGCGATAGGCGGCGCGCATGCCCGCTCTTGCCTCCGCCACCTGCTCCCCGAGCGCGGCGAAGGGGTCCAGGGGCGGGACGCGGACGCGCACCGACGCGGACTTGCCGGTGGCGACGACCTCGGTGTCCGTCCAGAGGAGCGGCGCGAGGACGTCCTTGATCGCCTCCACGTCGCCGGCGGCGCCATCGAGTTGCAGGTCCACGAAGCCGGCGGCGAGCTTGTGGTAGATGCGTCGACCGGGGCCCAGCGCCTCGGGGCGCGCCTCGATCCAGGTCGCGCCGCCGGGTTTGGGGCCTGGCTCCGGGATGTCGAGTTCGGGGAACTCCTCGGCCGCGCACGCCCAGTACCGATGCCAGAACCGGGTCACGCGCTCGTCGGCCTCCGGCGTGTAGCCGCGGCGAGCCTGTTCGATCGCTTGGTCGACGATGCTCGCCCGGAACCCGGCTCGCGCGTCCGCGCCGCGGTCCCGGAACCAGTCCCGCACGGCTTCGTAGGCGATCCGGGCGTCGAACAGGTTGGCGTCGTCCGTGGCGTCGAGGTATCGCTGGGGAGCGATGATGCACGTGCGGAACGATGCCCACGCGCCTGTGGCGACGCCGGCCTCGCCTCGCAGCCTGTAGCGAAGAGCCTGGTCCGGTTGCGGCGGCGCGCTGAGCTTGTTCTCGATGAGAACGGCGCGGGCGTCGGATCGACCTCGCGCGTAGACGACCACCAGGTCTGACTCACCGAGCCTGGGGTGCGTGACGGAGTGCCGAGCGCGAACGACGACCGCTTCCTCGGTGCCGGGTTCGCCCTCCACCCGATCGAGCCACCAGGCCAGGAAGTCACGGCTCACCGCGAGCTCCTCGAGGATGAGGAGGTCCACGTCGCGTTCGGTGACGGCCTCGAGGATGGTCGGTTGGCGCATGTTCGTTGCCTTCCTTGGCGCCCCAATCGACCGGAGCATACCCGCCGCGCGGTCGAGCGGCGGACGAGGTGGGAAGCGACGCTCTCCGAACGCGGAAGCTGCCTCGAGACCCGGCTCGGTATCGCGGTCGCGTGCAGCGACGGGTTGGGCGAGGCGCTGCTCACGGATCCAGATACTGAAGCGGGAACTCCGCATCGTCACGGTATGTCCCGAAACCCTTGCCGAAGAAGAACCCGACCGGCCCGGAAGGATTGTCCGCCCTGCCCTTCCTCGCGAACGTCTCGACCGCCGTGACCCCACGCGGTCGCCATGCGACGCTCGCGCCGATCGTCGGAGCGAACCCGGCCTGCGACGCTCCGAGCTGCTTCGCCCGCAACTCCCGTACGGTGGCCGGCCGCCACGCCGTCGCGTCGGCTTGAGCGAGTTGTCAGCCCTCGGTGCGATGGGTCAAATCGGATGGATCACGCCGGTGGTGAAATACGGCAACGACGAGGAACTCATCGCCACGAACACGATAGACCAAAGAGAATGGGAACCGGCGGAGCAAGACTCGGCGGCAGTTGCCGGTGATCGAGGCGAAGGCCTCCGGATTACGCACCGCCGAAGCTATGGCAACGTCAACGGCCCGAGCAAATTCAAGGCCAAGGCCGACCGCCCGCGACTCATACCACGCCTGCGCCTCCAGAACTTCGGTCCTGGCCGGAGGCCGAAAGAGGATGCGCATCAGTGCTGAAACAATTCCGTGCGAACCCGCTCCCATGGTACGGCCGAGGAAGGGTCTTGCTCGTGCGCGTCCAAGCGTGCCTGAAGCTCCCGTACTTGGGCGGGCGTGAGCGCCGCAGCGTCAGGGCTTTCGGCCGCAATACTGTCCCAGATGTCCTCGACAAGCTGAATCCGCTCGGGTACGGAGAGGTTCATGAAGTCGGGTCTGGACTGGCTCATGGGGGGCAGTATAGCCGGTGTTCATATTGGGCTGACGTTCGCGTTCACCGGCACGCGAAGACGTATCGCGCGTCCATGGCGACCGCGTTGTAGGAGGTCGCTGAGCGTGGTGCTCAGCGTAGGTGTCCAACAGCCGGCGGATCATCCGCTGGTGATTGCGCCCGGTATCGTCTGTACATTCGTTCGGCTGACCTGCCAATGCGCTGGTACCTCACCCAGCCACTCGACTGCGGTGGCCTTCATCGACGCGTTAGGGTCGAGGCCCTTCGTCACGGCTTGGGTGATGAGGGCCGTGCGCTGCTCCTGAAGCAGCGCGATCAGCCGTTCCTTCTTCGCCACCAGGGCGTCGAGACGGGCGGTCTCGCGGTCGAGGGAGGCGGTGATGGCTCGCTGTTCATCCGGCGGACAGACGCACACGTCACGCGCATACACATCCTCGCGATCGAGTCCGGGGATCGCGGAGTCCTTGGTTGCTGAGTCGAGAGCGGTATGGAGCAGCAGGTAGTAGAGCCACCGGACATCGTGTGTTGTCGTCCGCGCGTCGATGAGATACTCCGCGTCGATCACAAGAACCTGAACACCCCCCGAATACCGGCCCTTCGGAGTGGTTGATCTTCCCGAAAGATCCCTGGCGGCTGACGATCAAACATGGACCGAGGGTGTTGGGGCGCTCGTGGGTACCGACTGTGCCGTTGGATCCGTAGACATCGAACGCACCATCGACACGCACGTCGCTGGCAAGCGCCTCGCCATACGCGAGGCGGCATACCCGTTTGAACCTGACCACATCCCAGTGGACCGGCACCTGCCATCGCCATGGGGCACCGGAGTCTCGGTACGCAGGGTACCTGCGGAACCGTCGGGCCCCTTCTGCGCCCAGCGCGGCTCGCTCATCGGTCACGGTTCACACCGGCCAAGGCGTTCGGTCCTCCATCGAGGGCGTGACGGCGGCTGAGCTGCGGCGGCCGCGACGAGAGCCTCGTCGCGGGTCGGTGCGGCCATCGGTCGTTGCCCCACACCTGCCCGCGGTGCCAAAACGGGCGCCGGTTGGTCTACGAGGTCACCACGGAAGGAAGCATGCCCTCCGTTCATCCGCCCTAACCGAACTCCGTCCACGGCCCTCCAGGTGGCCACACCGCGCCGCGCCGTTCTCTGGTTCGGGCGGCCGTGAGCACCGGAAGTAGGAAGTCGGCGAGCCGGGGCTGAAGCGTCACTGCGGGCGAATCGGTGTGGGAAACACGCGCGCGCCGTGCGAAGGCGCGGACCTGGGCGGGGCGCGACGGGTTCTCCCAGTAGGTAAGGGTCAGGCCGATCGGCGCCTCGGTCGGAACCGGCGTGCCGCGCCTCGCGAACGTGCGCCGCACGGCCTCGGCCAGGTCGGCGCGATCGAACTCGAAGCTCGCGGCGAGATGGTCGAGATCGAAGTAGTCCTTGATCCGGCTGTTCCGGTCGCCGAGCACCACCATCGCTTAGAGCTTTTCGGCGACCACGGCCTCGCGTGGGTAGACGAGGACCTTGGGCGCGGGGAAATCGAGCAGGGTCGGGTACGCGCGGCGGTGTGGCGCCGGCCATACGGCATCGGCACGCCCGATGTCGATCTGAAGGCGAAGCCCGGCCGTTCCCAGATGCGCCACCAGCGTTGCTCGGGTTCCGGCGGCCTCGTCCTCGGCGCGAATCTCGGCCAGCTCGATGGTGGCGTCGAAGACCACGGCATCTGGGGGCACCTCCGCTTCGCAGATCGCGCGGAGGGCCGCGAGGATCGTCTGCGCCGACGCGTCGCCGATGCGCAGCAGGTCGAGGTCGCGGGTGGCGCGCTACGGCGGATCGGACCAGAGCCGCCGTAGCAATGCGCCCTTGAGCACGAACTGGTCGTGGACTTCCGAGACGCCGAGGCGGTACCAGAAGCCCTCCAGGCGGTAGCTCGTCAGAAGGCCTTGGTCGTCGTCCCCCGTCTGCCGGGCGCGGTGGAGCAGCCGCGCGCTGACGGACGCGGGGAGGTTCGTGATGGCGCTCATGGAATGGCGTCCAGGTACGGCTGCATGGCGCGCGTGACGCGGCAGATGCGGGCGTAGCCTGCCAGCTCGGTCGCGCGGCCCCGATGGCTCACCCCGGAGTCTCGCAGGGCCTCCACGGCGACGTCGATGCCGACCGTGTTGCGGTACTCGAAGCAGTCGGCGACCGTCTTGGCGGGAGAGTAGACGCGGACGTCTACGCCTTCGATCCGGTGCGTTTCGACACCCTCGGTAAGGGCTCCCCGGAGAACCGTGCCACGCGCGTCCGCGGGTACGCGAGCCGTGGACGTCGGGCCATCTCGGGCAGCGCGATCCACACCTCGGCTGGCGCTTGGTTCGTGCTCGGCGACGGCGTAGAGCCCGCGATCGAGCCGTACGACGCGCCCCTCGCTCACGAGGCGGTACGGCGACGACGGCGACACGCCCAGCGCCTCCAGCTCGGCCCGCCGCACGGTTCCGGCCGAGCGAATGAGGTCGATGACATCGTGACGCCCGCCCATGCCCATGGCCATGACGTACGAAACGTCGGGACTCGTGCGCAATCCCCGACGTTTCTTGCCAACGCTGGCGCAAACCGTCGGCACCTCGCTCACCGGTGCCGACATCTCGCGTCACCTCGCCCCGGCGTCCCCGTCACCTCGGCCAGCATCCGCACGATGTCGGCCTCGATGGCGCGCAGGTCGGCCGGGCTCACCCGGTGGCCGTGGCGAGGTATCGCGGCAGAAGGCGCGAACGCCATCGGCCTTCCGCCCTCTCACGCCGCGGCCAGGCGCCGCAGGCACGACATCGCTCGGCGAAGGCCGTCGGAGCGCTCGGCGGCCACGCCCGGTCGCCAGTGGTGACAGGCGAACGCCACGGTTCGCGATGCGTAGGCGGGGCCAACGTCACGACCCGCACCCTCTCGCGGCACCATGTCCCTGACGATCGCGGGGCGACGCGATCGTCGCGCGTGGTTCACCAGCGTGCGCTTCGGCACGTCCTCGTCCTCGGGGTCGGCCGGAACCCCCGCCTTCGGGACCGCCAGGAACGCGGCGAGCTCCCCGGCATCCGCCATGATCCAGGCCTCCATGGCGCGGACGGCGACTCGGAAGCAGAGGTGCGGCGCAGGGTTCGGAACCCAATCCCGGCACGAGGGCGCGGCGCATGGAGCGTCCTGGTCGAGGTCGACCGGGATCAGCCATGGGGCTGGCCGAGCGGCGTGGTCGTAGCCTGCGACACGCGACCTGAGGTCCGGCTTCCCGTTCCTCCCGTACACGTGTCCCGGTTCAGCCCCAACGTGCCGGATCGGTCTCCGCACGACGGCTTCGTCCGTGGCGCCTTCCACGGCCGCCGAGATGAACGAAGGCATCTCAGCTCTCGCCGAACAGCGCCAACTGCACCGCGTCGGCAGGTCGGGTGTGCGGCATCACCGCGTCCGCGAGCGGCAGTCCGCCCTCGAGGAGATCGCGGATCTCTTGGTGCGCGCTCGCGGGCGACACCTCGGTTCCCGCGGGCGTGGGACGCAGCAGCAAGACCTCGTCTAGGCCGATCCCCTGGTCGTGAAGCAGATCCGGCGGAACCTCATCCCGTGCCTCCGGACGAGTGCGAACCCGCGCGCGCCACGGTCGGCATCCACATCATGGTCGTCGGGCACCGACGATGACTCGCGGATTCGGTGGCCCGCTCAGGGACCCACGCCATCCGGCGGTCCGCGCTGGGGCTGAGTGGCGCGTCCACCACGCGGGCTTCGTCCCGGCATGGTACGCGCGAGCATCGTGCTCGCCGCCGTCAGGCCCCGCCGACCTCGAGGACCCGCGCCCGGTAGTGGTGCCGGCCGTCGTTCCCGGCGCCGGCTACGGCCTCGAGCAGTTCAGGAACGTCCGTGCGGAGCGGGTCGAAGGCGACGATGGCCTCGCTGCTGTCGGCGTCGACGTCGGCCCGGAGAACGGCGTGGAGCGCGAGCAGCGCGTTCTGGACACGGACGGCGCAATGCTCGCAGCCGATGCCGTCGATGGCGAGCCGGGCCGACCGCGCGTTGCGAAGCGCGCGCTCGTCGACGGGTTTGACGCTGGGGGTCACATGGCAGTCGGTCGCGTGGTTCATGGTGACGCTCCTAGTGTCGCGCGTCTGAATGGTCTTTAGCCTTTCTTGATGGCTTTCGCGAGGATCTGATCCGCCGTCTTCACCCACGCGAAGGGCGCGGAGTTCTCGTTCCACGCTGTGGTGAAGGCGTCGATGGCGCGCTCGAGGTCGGCGACGCTGCCGAAGCTGCCACGCCGGATGGCCTGCCGGGTGAGGATGCCGAACCAGGTCTCGATCTGGTTCATCCACGACGCGCTGGTGGGCGTGAAGTGGAACACGAAGCGCTTGTGCCGAGAGAGCCATGCCTGCACGGCGGGCGTCTTGTGGCTGGCGACGTTGTCCAAGATCAGGTGCACCTCACCTTTGGGGTAGGCGCGGGCGATGCGCTTCAGGAACGCCAGGAAGTCCGCGCCCGTGTGCCGCTCACGCATCTCGTGCGTCACCCGACCGGTAGCGACGTCCAGGGCAGCGAAGAGGTTGACGGTCCCGTGCCGCTGGTAGTCGTGCGTGCGCCGCTCCGGTAAGCCCGGCCGCAAGGGCAGCATCGGTTGCGTGCGATCGAGCGCCTGCACCTGCGTCTTCTCGTCGACGGAGAGGACGATCGCGCGCTCGGGCGGGTCGAGGTAGAGGCCGACGACGTCGATGACCTTCTCAACGAGCTGCGGGTCACTGCTGTACTTGAAGGTCTCCACGCGGTGCGGCTTGAGGTTCTTCTCGCGCCACACGCGCCCCACCGTCGACGCGCTCACGCCCACGCGCTTGGCCAGGCGGGCGCGACTCCAGTGCGTCACCGGCTCCTCGGGCTTCTTCAGGGTCGTCGCCACGATCCGCTCGCGCACCTCCGGCCCGTACACGCGCGGGCGACCCGGATGCGGCGCGTCCTGCAAGCCGTCCAGCCCGTGCTCCGCGAAGCGCGAGCGCCACAAGAGCACCGTCGGCAGCGACACCCCCACCTGCTTGGCGATGCGCGTGTTCGCCACCCCCTCGGCGGCCAACAGCACGATCCGCGCGCGCGTCACCGCCCGCTGCTTGCTCGTGCCCGCCCGCACGATCGCGCGCAACGCCTCGTCCTCAGCCTCGCCGATCGCCAATGGTGGTGCTGCTGGTGCGCCCATGAGAGGCACCGTACAGCATCCCACCCAAAGACTCAAGAGAAAAACGACGCGTTACACTAGGGGCAATACCGTTCACTTAAGGATGACGATGGCTTCACCGGATTGCCTTGTGGGTTGCGGCCAGTTGGCGTGCTTCGAGCGCTTGGGCGGGTAGGCCGTCACGGCGCGTTTGAGGACCCTCGGGTTGGCCCTGAGGCGTGGCTGCGCCTGCTCGGCACCGACCTCGGCGATGGCTTCAGCGATCAGCTTGGCCCAGTTCCTGGGGGGAAAAGCTCTCGGGTCGCGAGAGCTTGCGCCGCACGGCGCGCAGACCGCCGGTGAAGGAGAGCCGGTCGGGATCCACCCCCTGGCCGATCGCCGCCTGATGCAGCAACCAGCGGATGGCGTAGTGCACGTTCAAGAAGCCGTAGAGCTCCTGGAGGACGCCGTCGGGCTTGCGGCTGCGCAGCACCAGCGGCGCTCGACCTTGGCTGGTCTTGACTTCCTTGATGCTGATCTCGATGCCCCAGCGCTGGGCGTACAGCGCCGCGAGGTCCTCGGCTGGCGCCAGCTCCGGATCCAAGAGGGTCGTCACCAAGCGGTACCGGTCGGCCGCCTGCGGCCTGCCGGGATCGTCGAGCGCGTACTCGATCACGCGCACGCGCACGCCCGGCAGGCCCTTGCGGCGGTCGTTCGGACTCTCGTACAGCTGGCTCAGGAACGACCCGTCGGCCAGCCGCTCCTCAACGGCGAACACGGCGTTGTGCTTGACGCGCCAGAGCAGCTCAGCGCCACGCTCGCGCGCGCGCTGCCAGGCATCGAAACCGAGGTACGCCCGATCGCAGATGCACAGCATGCCGGGCTCCAGGCGCGCGAACAACGGCTTCGCAAGCGTCAACTCGGACGCGCCGAACGCCCCCGCCGAGAGCCCCACGATCGCGCGCGTACCGACCTCACCAAGCGCCACCCACCGCAGCCGCGGGTAGGCGCTCCGCTCACCGCGCGACACGCTCGGCCGACCGAACATCCCCTCGTTCTCCGGGGTATCCGGCACCTCCAGCGTGCTCCCGTCGATGCTCATCAAGCGCCACGAGCGGTACCACGCGCCCACCGTCTGAGGCTCCGCCATCGGCACCGCGGCCTCTTCGAACAAGCGCCGCAGCGGCGCCGAACCGACCCGCTCACGCGCCTTCGAGAACGCCGACTTCTGCGGCACGGTCACGACCAAAGACGGATCCAACGCCCGCAAACCCTCACTCAGCAACCGGAACAACTCCCGATACCCCTCCGACGCGTACAACGCCATCGCCAGCACGTAGTACACCACCAGCTTCGACGGCAACAACCGCGAACGCTGCTCCACCCGCCCCGCCTCCAACAGCACCCGATCCACCAACACCGGCGGGAAGAACGCCGCCAGGAACCCAAACCCCAACAAGTCAGGAACCGCGAACTCGCGCTCCACCTTCCTCGGGCGACCCAACTTCGGCACACCCCACCCTACGACCCACGAAGAAACCCGTCAAGCCTAAGTGAACGGTATTGCGGCTAGTCATGACCCAACCCCATACACAAAGAACTTGACAAGCCCGAAGTGACCGCCACCCTTGATGGCCTGATCAGCGGCCTCGCCGAGCGTGCTGGGGTGGAGCGCGCCTGCCGGGCGTTGGGGACGCCCCCG
>JAHYJQ010000100.1 GCA_019429025.1 Trueperaceae bacterium
CACCACGACCCGCAGGCCCGCGTCGCGCAGGTCGCGGGCGGCCTTCAGGCCGGCGACCCCGGCGCCGAGGACGAGCGCGTCGGCGCTCGGCGTGGCGGCGGCGCGAACGTCGGGGGCACGGTCGGCCGCCATGCCCGCCTCAGTTCCTGGCGTCGCCGGGGCGCGTCACCGGGCTGGTGCCCTGCCGGCCGGTGCCGCTCGCCGCGGTCGAGGTGGCCGGCTGCGCGCGACCGGGCGCGGGGGCGCGCCGCAAGCGTGCCGTGGCGGCCGCCTGGACGATCCCCTTGGCGGGGGCGGCGACCGGCGGCTGCCACACGAGCAGCACCGCGCAGTTGCCGGCCTGCGGCTCGGGGTAGTAGTCCTCGATGATGCCGCGCGCCTGCAGCCCGCGGTGCAGTTGCATGCTGACGGTCGGATCGACGAGCTCGCCCGCGATGACGCGCTCGGCGTAGGCCCGCGGGGTGAGGACGTCGGCGTAGCGGTGGTAGCCCATGAGCATGCCGCCGGCGTACCAACCCTCGAGCCCCAGCTCGGGCACCAGGGCGAGGCGCGCCCGGTAGAGCGCGGTGGCGATGCCGCGTCGCTGGTGGTCCGGGTGCACGGCGATCTCGACGCCGTAGAGCCAGTCGCCCTCGGGGTCGTGGTGTGGCAGACCGTAGTCGCCGATCACCGCGGTCCAGCCGAGCGGCGGCGCGTCCGGCGGCCGCCTCGTGCGCATGGTGGTGGCCGTGCCGACGACGATCTCAGCGCCGCCATCACGCATCACGGCGACGAACTGGCCCTCCGGGAAGCGCTCGAGCTGCTCCTCGACGCGCCGCGCGTGCAGACGCCGGCGCTCGTCGTCCAGCGGGTAGCCGCTGGCCAGTTGGATGACGTCGTACGATCCCGGGCCATGCCGGGCCTCGGTCGGGACGACCTCGACGTCGTGCTGGACGTCGGTGGGGCGGTACCGATCGGTGTCCCGGGTGAGACGCCGCTCGGCACGCGGACTTCGATCCGGACCCTGGCGATCGTCGGATGGGGTACTGCGGTATGAGCCTCTCATAACGTCGTTGCGAGCAACGCCTGCCGAGGTGTGCAAGTTCGGAAAGGGGGATACAAACAACGAGGTCAGGTGTCGCGCGGACCCAAGCCCGTGTGCTTATCTCCACAACCTTCACGCGAGAGCCTTTCCTCCCGAGACCCAGATGGGGCACGATCGGTCTGAACTCACACTGTAGGGTTGTCTCGAAAGCTTCTCACGCTCCTCTTCACCCGTTTGGTGCCTCCAAGTTAGCACGGACCCCCGGGGGTTCGGCAAGCGAGGGCGCCACATTCACGAGTACACAAGCTGGTACACAGCGCATCCAGCGCGTCCTGGACGCATCTCACGCCGGCCCGCCGCGCGGCGACTCGGGTGGCGCCGCGGCGCGCACACCCGGCCCCGCGGCGCCCGTGCGCGCCTGGGTACACTGGCGCGTGCCGTCCGATACGCCCGCGACCGAGACAGCCGGCGCGCCGCTCGGGCGCCCCGCCCCGCGCCGGGCGAGGGCACCGCGGAACCAGGGCATCAGCGGGCGTCGCCGAACCAGCGCGTTCTGGCTGGCGTCGCCGGCGATGGCCTGGCTGGTGGTCTTCTTCCTGCTGCCGCTGCTCTTCGTCGGCATCGCCAGCTTCATGACCCGCGGGGCGGGCGGCCAGCCGATCCAGCCCTGGACGCTCGAGCACTACCAGCGGACCTTCGACGTGTTCGGCCCGGTCATCTGGCGGACCCTCGGCTTCGCGGCCCTGACGACCGCGCTGTGCCTGCTGGTCGGTTACCCGACCGCCATGTACATCGCCTCGCGCCAGCGCCCGGCCGTGCGCCTGGTCCTGCTCTTCCTGGTGCTGCTCCCGTTCTGGACGAACTTCCTGGTGCGGACCTACGCGCTCATCACCATCGTCCAGCGCGAGGGCCTGCTCAACGAGTGGCTCGTGCGCCTCGGCATCGTGCAGGACCCGGTCCAGATGCTGTTCACGCCGACGGCGGTGGTGCTCGGGCTGGTGTACGGCTACCTGCCGTTCATGGTGCTGCCGATCTACGCGGCGGTCGAGCGCCTCGACCGGCGCTACGTGGAGGCGGCGAACGACCTCGGCGCGAACGACTGGCGCGCCTTCTGGCGGGTGATCTGGCCGCTGACGCTGCCGGGCGTGGTGGCCGGCTCGATGCTGGTGTTCATCCCGGCGATCGGCGCCTTCGTCACCCCCGACCTCATGGGTGGCACCGGCGGCCTCATGATCGGCAACCTGGTGCAGTCGCAGTTCCGCGGCCGCGGCAACGTCCCCCTGGGGTCGGCCATCTCGATGGTGCTGCTGGTCATCGTGTTCGTGGGGGTGCTCGTGTACGCCCGCTGGGGCGAGCGGAGCGATCCGTGACGCCCGCGGTCCCCAGCCGCGACCCCGCGCGCGACGGCGTCCCGCAGGACCGCCGCGGGGCGCTGCGCCGCGACCTGGCCACCCGCCGGCTCGGCCGCGTCCTCGGCTGGGCGGTGCCGCTCGTCGCGCTCGCCTTCCTGTGGCTGCCGATCGCGGTGCTGGTCGGGTTCTCGTTCAACGACGCGGCCTCCGTATCGACGTGGCGCGGCTTCAGCCTGCGCTGGTACGAGAACGTCTTCTCGAGCCTCGCCGGCGGCGGCTCGCGCTTCCAGACCGACCTGCTCCTGCGCTCGGTGATGAACTCGCTGTGGGTGGCGGGCGTGTCGACCGTCATCGCCACCACGCTGGGCACGATGTTCGCGCTCGCCGTGGCGCGCGGGCGCTTCCCGGGCCGCAGGCTGTTCGACGCCCTGTTCTACCTGCCGGTCGTCATCCCGGACATCACGATGGGCGTCTCGCTGGCGGTGTTCTTCCGCATCGTCTTCGAGGCGTGGCAGCAGTGGACGGGCATCCGGCTGGTGTCGGGCTTCGGCACCATCATCATCGCGCACGTGGCGTTCAACGTGGCCTACGTGGCGATCGTGGTGCGGGCGCGGCTGGCCACGATGGACCCGTCGCTGGAGGAGGCCGCGCGCGACCTGGGCGCCAACGACTGGCAGGCCTTCTGGCGCATCACCTTCCCGATCCTCTTCCCGGGGGTGCTCGCCGGCGCGCTGCTGGCGTTCACGCTGTCGCTCGACGACTTCGTCATCACCTTCTTCACCGCGGGCGTCGGCACGACCACGCTGCCGCTGTTCGTGTACGGCCTGCTCAAGCAGCGCGTGCCGCCGGAGATCAACGCGGTGAGCACCCTGATGATCGTGGCGTCGATCGCGTTGGTCGCCCTGTCCCTCGCCCTCCAGCGCCGCGGCGCGCGTCGGAGCGAGGCCTGACCGCCGACGACGCGCAGCCATTCGGGGGCCCCGAGGGACTCGCCACGTCAACGCGCTGGCATCGCGGCTCCGTCGACGAGCGGCAGCCTGCGGACACCGCCCGGCCACTCCGCCACCCAGCGGCAGTTTGCGGGCGCCCCTGCGGACACCGCCCGGGCGCTCGGCCACCAAGCGGCAGTTTGCGGGCGCCCCAAAGGGGCGCCCGCAAACTGCAATGCTTCGGTTCCTGAGCTCCGCTCAGGAACCGAAGCGCATGATCTTCATGTACTTCTCGATCGCCTTCTGCGTGCGCACGACGTCCTTGTCGGTCAGCTTGTAGCGGCCGTCGGCGAGGCCGCGGTCGATGACCTCGCGGCTGCGCGCCAGGGTCTCGGCGCCGGCGTCGGTCAGCGTGAGGCGGCGCTTGCGGCCGTCGTCGTCGGCGCGCGAGCGCTCGATGAGGCCGCGGGAGACGAGCCGACTGATCACGTGCGACACCGTCGGCGAGGCCTGGTTGAGGCGCACGGCGATGTCGGTGGGGAACGCGACGCCGACGTCGATGGCGTGGAGGACGGAGAGGTCCTGGACCGTCAAGCGAGCCTCCGTCTCGAGCCACTCGTTGAGCAGCCGATCGGTGTCGCGGGCGGACTGGAGGACCAGGCGGAAAAGCTCGAGGAGGTCTGAGGTAGCAGCCATCAGGAATCCACCTTACACGTGACGAGCCAACGAACGAACGTTATACGACCTCGTCATCGTGAGTTCAGGTTACATCCTGGAGCGGTTCCACCGCTTGTGTACTTGACGAAGGGCTCATTCTTGGAGGAGGGAATGGCTCACGGGTCACCACCGTCGAGCGACGACGACCTCGCGTCCCTAACTATGTTTCGGTCGTGAGCATATCGGCCTCCGACACCGGCGGGGCTGGTGGCTTCGCGCGGTCGGCAGGCGCTCACCCCGCGAACGCCGGGTCGCGCCACACGATCAACGTGGCGCAGTCGCCGGTGGCATGATCCTCGAGGTAGCCGCGCAGGATGCCCTCGACGACGAAGCCGTTGCGCAGTTGCACCGTGAGCGTGGGATCGAACAGCTCGCCCGCGACGACCCGGGCGACGTAGGCCTCGATGGCGAGCGCGTCGCGGTAGCGCGGGTAGCCGGGGAGGGCGCCGCCGGCGACGATGCCGCGCTTCCCGTGGCGTCGCACGAGCGCCTTGCGCGCGTCGTAGAGGCGGCGGGCGAGACCGAGTCCGCGGTAGTCCGGGTGCACCGAGACGTCGGCGCCGTAGTACCAGTCGCCGTCAGGGTCGTGGCGCCCGAACCAGCCGTCGTCGATCATGTCGCGGAAGGTGTGGTCGGGGTGCGCGAAGTCGAAGTCGGTGAAGAAGCCGGACCCGAGACCGACCACCCGCGGGGCGGCGAGCACGGCGCCTGCCGCGGTGTCCGTGGGCGGGGCGCCTAGGGGGGCGACGCCGGCGCGCGCGCCGCCCGCCTCGGCCACCAGGTCGGCCTCGGCGAAGACCTCGCGGTGGCGCAGGAAGTGCTCGGCGCGCATGAGCTCCTGCGGACCCAGGTTGGGGAAGCAGGTCACCTGCAGCGCCTCCAGGTGGGGCGCGTGCCAGGCCTCGGAGGGGACGATGCGGACGCCCTCGGCGGCGTCGGCGCGGGGCGTGCCGGGCGGCGTCGGATCGCGGAGCGCGCCGCTCATGCGGGGAGCGGCACCCGTGTGTACGGCGACGCGCTGGGGAGCCCGCGGACGGCCCAGAAGTCGCGGGTGGCGGGCCGCATGACCACCGCCCCACAGGTCGCAACGTGGCGCGGCGGCGCCCCGCGGTAGCAGATCGCCTCGCCGTCGCGGGTGACCGCCTGCAGGTCCTCCGGCGTGAGGCCGTCGCGATCGAGCAGCGCGACGCCGCGCGCGTGCCGCCGCACGCTGCTGGCGACCGCGGCATCGTCGCGCGGCCGCTCCAAAGCGATCGTCTCGCCGACCAGGCAGTGGTTGGTGTGCACCAGCGCGTCCCCCGCGAGGGGCGTCACCACCGCGCGGGTCGTCGTCGCCTCGACGTTGGCGCCGCGCCCGTGGCGGTCGAGCAGCAGGTAGTTGTGCGCGCCCGCGAGGCGCGCCTCGGTCAGGCAGCGCAGCGCGCCGTCCAGGTCGCGCTGCTGCAGCGCCTTGCGCACGACGAAGGGCCAGCTGACCCCGACGTCGCCGTCGCCGGCCGAGAGGTTGTTGATCCCCACGCAGACGCCGTGCTCGTTCATGCCGATCATGCCGACGCAGCCGACGGTGGTGAACGCGACGAAGGCCGGCGCGCCCTCTGGCGCGCCGCGCAGGACGATGACGTGCTCGGTCGCCGTCTCGTGCATGTCCCAGGTCTGGCCGAGCATGGCGTGGGCGTCGGCGCTGCGCTCGCCCGGAACGAGGAAGGCGGTGCAGTCCATCGCCTCCTCGGGCGTAGGCGCCACGGCGGGCGGCGTCGCACCGCCGACGGCGTACACCGTGTCGACGAAGTCGGTGAAGCCGTTGACGATGAGCACCTCGGCGGGGGTGAGACCGGCGGCCTCGGCCATCGCGTCGATCTCGGCCGCGAGGTCGGGGGCGTACGCGCGGTGGGCGTCGAGGCAGCGCTCGCCCAGCGAGAGCACCTGCGCGCGGCCCAGCTCGCGGCCGGTCCACGCCGTGGTGCCGGCGAGCCGTACGCGCTCGTCGGCGAACGCCCGGAGCTGCTCGCGGGCGATGCGGCCGTGTTCGGCGCCCATCTCCTCCGGGGTGCCGGCGACGTCGAGAACGGGGAGGGTCATCGCCTGCCCACCGGGCGTCGTCCCCATGGCATCCTCCTCGGCCACCCTCACGCCAACACCGACGCGTGGTCGACGCGCCAGCGGGCGACGACCTCGGTGCCGCGCGGCAGCATCCCCTCGAAGCCCGCGAGCTGGTTCTGCACCCGCACGACGAGCCGGACGCCTTCGCCGCCGTCGATCCGGTAGCGGGTGTCGGTGCCGATGTAGTGCGCCTCGACGACGCGCCCCCGCAGCTCGCTCATGCGCATGCCCGCCTCGACGCCGGGGCCGTCCGCCGCGACGGTGCGGCGGGCTTGCGCGGCGGGTCCGGACGTGGGCGCCAGGTCGATCTTCTCGGGACGGACGGCGACGGCGACGTCGCCGGCGACCGTGGCGTCCGGGTCGCGCAGCGGGGCGCGGAGCGTCCGGCCGTCCTGCAAGCGCACGATCCCCAGCGCCCCTTCGCGCGCCTCGAGGACGCCGTCGATGAAGTTGGTCTCGCCGATGAAGTCGGCGACGAAGCGGCTGGACGGGCGCTCGTACACCTCGTCCGGGGGGCCGACCTGCAGCGCCTTGCCCGCGGACATCACGGCGATCCGGTCGGCCATGGTCAGGGCCTCCTCCTGGTCGTGCGTGACGTAGACGAAGGTGATGCCGACCTGTTGCTGCAGCTGCTTGAGCTCGTACTGCATCGCCTTGCGCAGCTTGAGGTCGAGGGCCCCGAGCGGCTCGTCGAGCAGCAGCACCGCGGGGCGGTTGACGAGCGCCCGCGCCAGCGCCACGCGCTGCCGCTGCCCACCCGACAGCTGGCCCGGGCGGCGCTCGCCGACGCCGGGCAGGTGCACGAGCTCGAGCGCCTGGTCGGCCCGCCGCCGGGCCTCGTCCGCGGCGACCCGGGCCATGCGTAGGCCGAACATGACGTTCTGCCGCACGGTCATGTGCGGGAACAGGGCGTAGTCCTGGAAGACGGTGTTGACCGGTCGGTGGAAGGGGGGCACGCCGTGCACGGGCCTGCCGCGCAGGAGGATCTCGCCGGAGGTGGGGTCCTCGAAGCCGGCGATCGCTCTCAGGGTGGTCGTCTTGCCGCAGCCCGAGGGCCCCAGCAGGGCGAAGAACTCGCCCTCGCGCACGGACAGTGAGACGTCGTCGACCGCGCGCACCACCTGGCCGCGGCGGTCCACGAACTCCTTGGTCAGCCGACGCACCTCGACGGCGGGGATCGCCATGCTGGGCACGAGTCTACCGTCCGGACGCGGGAAGCAACGCGCGCGTGCACGCTCACCGCCCGATGAAGATCTTCAGCTCGTCCCAGGCGTCGTTGTAGCGCTGCTCGAGCGCGCTGTCCTGCACGACGCGGAAGAGCCGCTCCTCGGTCTCCGCATCGGGGTAGATGCCCGGGTTCGTCAGCAGCTCCTCGTCGATCAGGCCCGCGTCCACGGCCGCCTGGTTGGGGCTGCCGTAGGCGGTGTAGTTGGCGATGTCGGCGGCCACCGCCGGATCGAGCAGGTAGTCGAGGAAGACGTGGGCCAGCGGGACGTTGCTGGCGCCGACCGGGATGACCAGGTTGTCGACCCAGAAGTTGGCGCCCTCCGACGGGATGACGAAGGCGAAGTCGTCGCAATCGCACTCGTCCATGATCTGGAAGATGTCGCCGGAGTACTCGACGACGATGTCGACCTCGCCGCGCAGCAGCAGCTCCTGGCCGTCGTCCTGGTTGATGTAGACCACGTTGCGGCCGTGGTCGATCATGAAGCGCTGGATGGCGTCGATCTCGTCCGGGTCACCGGTGTTGGGGTCGAGGCCCATCGCGACGGCGGCGGATCCCATCATCGCGCGGATGTCCTCGATCCAGCTGACGGGGCCGTCGTAGGTGAACATGTCCATCCAGCTCGTCACCTCGAAGCCGACGCGACCGACGTGGTAGCCGATGCCGAGGGTGCCCCACTGGTAGGGGACCGAGTAGCGGTTGCCAGGGTCGAAGTCGAGGTCGAGGAAGGTGGGGTCGAGGTTGCCCCAGTTGGGGAGCAGGCCGAGGTCGACCGGGACGAGCAGGTCCTCCTCGATCATGATGGCGACGACCCGATCGGAGGGCACCGCGATGTCGTAGCCGGGGTTTCCCTGTCGCATGCGGGCGAGCATGTCGTCCTCGCCGGGGTAGGTGTCGTAGATGACGCGGACGTCGCAGGCGGCCTCGAAGTTGGCCACGGTGTCGTCGGCGATGTAGGTGGTCCAGTTGTAGACGGAGAGCGTCTGGCCGGCGAAGCCGGCGGGGCAGACCCACTCGGACTCGGCATGGGCCGCGGCACCGAGCACGAGGGCTGCGGCGACGGTGGCGTTCAGCAGGGCACGTGGCGACATGGCGCTCCTCTCGACGGGGGGCGTCCCGCGGCGGGTGACGCGGCCTCTGGATCGGCATGACCCGGCCGGATCCATGCGATCCGGTGGCCGCTTCCCCACGAATTGCGCATGATAGCAGCCCCGTCGCGGACGCGGGGTCCCCGGCGGGGCCACGATCCAGGCCGGGTCAGCGCTTCGTCGGCAGCGGGCAGGTCGAGATGCCGAGCACCCGGTAGAGCGGGCAGAAGCCGACGATCGCCGTGGCGACCAACACGAGCCCGACGATGCCGAGGACGGCGGCCCATGCGCCGCTGAGCCAGCCGGCGATCCAGGCGATGAGGAGCGCGGCGCCGACGATCGCGCGCAGGATTCGGTCGGTGTTGCTCTCGTTGCGGACCATGTGTGCCTCCCGACATCAGCGTAGCGCCGATCTCACCGTGGCGACGGCGGCGCGCTGGGCGGGCGACCTCCTGCCGCGGGTCATCGAAGCGGCGACGGGCCTGACCGCCGGGCGACTGGCGTGCCAGCGCGACGGGCGCCCCGCATGCATCTTCACAGGCGGTTGGCGCGAACGCCCGTAGGCTGCGTGGATGGTTTCGCCGCAGGGCGTGTCGCGCGCCCGCGCGCCTCGCGCACGCACCCCACGGCCCGGTGTCATCGCGCTGGTCTTCCTGCTGGCGTCGGTGCCCTACATCCTCTTCTCGGACCGGCTCCTGCTGGGGCTCGTGCACGACGCCGCCGCCCTGACCACCTGGCAGACGATCAAGGGCTGGGGCTACGTCCTCGTCGCGGCGGGCGTGGTCTACCTGCTGGAGCGCCGCATCGCGCGGCGGCACCGGCGGGCATTGGCGCAGCAGCGAGCGGCGTACGACGCGGCGATCGAGGGCTGGGCGCGGGCCCTCGACCTGCGCGAGCACGAGACCGGCGGGCACGCGCGGCGGGTGACCGAGCTCGCGCAGAGGCTAGGGCAGCGGCTCGGGCTCGGTCCCGAGGAGCTGGAGAACCTGAGGCACGGGGCCCTGCTGCACGACGTCGGCAAGATCGGCGTGCGCGACGCGGTGCTGGGCAAGCCCGGGCCCCTCGACGAGGACGAGTGGACGGAGATGCGCCACCACACCGTGCTGGGCCACGAACTCTTGCTCGGGCTGCCGGAGCTGCGCGAGGCGACGACCGTCGTGCGCTCGCACCACGAGCGCTGGGACGGTGCCGGCTACCCGGACGGACTGGCCGGCGAAGCGATCCCCCGGCTGGCGCGCATCTTCGCCGTCGTCGACGTGTACGACGCGCTGCGCAGCGACCGGCCCTACCGCCGCGCCTGGACCGAGGACGAGGTCCACGCCCACCTGCGGGCCGAGCGGGGCCGCCACCTCGACCCCGAGGTGGTCGACGCGTTCCTCGAGATGCTCGGCGGTGGCGCCTGAGCAGGGCCCGGCGCGCGGCGGTACGGTGGCGTGATGCCGGAACCCACCCTGCGCTCCCGGACGATCGAACGGTCGCCCGTCCCCTACGGCTGGGTGATCCTCCTCGTCGGGACGCTGGGCCTCATGATGACGACGCCGGGCCAGACGGTCGGGGTGTCGGTCTTCCTGGATCCGATCATCGCCGAGCTCGGCACGACGCGGCAGTCGGTCTCGTTGATGTACACCCTCGGCACGCTGGCCGGGGCGTTGGCGCTGCCGTTCGTGGGCCGCTCGATCGACCGGCGCGGCCCGCGCCTGGCGGTCGGCTGGATCGCCGCCGGCCTGGCCGCCGCCTGCGTGTTCATGGCGACGGTGAGCTCGCTGCCGGCGCTGGCGCTGGGGTTCGTCCTGCTGCGCGGTCTCGGCCAGGGCGCCCTGGGCCTCGTCAGCCTGCACGTCATCAACGTCTGGTTCGTCCGCCGCCGCGGCCTCGCCGTGGGCGTGACCGGCGTGGGCATGGCGCTGGCCACCGCCGGCTTCCCGTGGCTGATCGAGACGTGGATCGACGCGTTCGGCTGGCGGGCCGCGTACGCAGGCCTGGGCGCGCTGGTGGCGGCGACGATCCTGCCGCTGGGCATCGCCTTCTTCCGCGGCCACCCGGAGCGCTTCGGCGCGCTTCCCGACGGACGCGCGCCCGCCTCGGCCACGATTCGGACGCTGCCCGCCGAGCCGCGCTTCAGC
>JAHYJQ010000101.1 GCA_019429025.1 Trueperaceae bacterium
GCCCGCCGCGCCGCGGCGCGCGTCCTTCAGGGTGACGATGCGGTTCCAGACGAGCCCGCCCGTCGCGGGCGAACCTCCCGCCGCGCGTGGGGCCCCCGCGTCCGCACCCGCGGCCTCCGGGCCGAGTTCCGGGCCGGGGTCGCGCCAGAAGTAGCCCTGCCGCTCGAACTGGTAGCGGGTGTCCGGGGCGTCCGCGGCGACCGACGGCTCCACGAAGCCACGCCGGACGACGAGCGACGCGGGGTCGAGGTGCTGCCGGAAGTCGCCGGCGGCGTCGGGGTCGGCGACCGTGAACAGGTCGCCGAAGAGCCGGAACTCCGCCGGCAGGGCGGTGTCGGCGTCGACCCAGTGGATCGCGGACCACACCTTGACGCCGTCCGGGTTGCGGCCGAGGGTACCGGGAAGCACGCGCGCCTGCACGCGCGCGACGCGGCCGTCCGACGCCACGTCGACGCCCTCGCAGACGACCACCACGCCGTGCCGCAGGCGCACCGCACGACCGGGGGCCATGCGCTTGAAGCCCGCGGGCGGATCGAGCGCCACGTCGTCGTGCTCGATCCACAGGCGACGCCCCAGGGGCAGCAGGCGCGAGGCGTCGGCGGCCGCGGGGACCAGCGCGACGACGTCGTCGGGGAACGACGGCGCGTCGACGCCGTCGATGCCGTCGAGCTCGCCGTCGGGGTCCTCGAGCAGCAACTCGACCGGGTCCAGCACGGCCATCACGCGCGGGGCGATGGTGTTGAGGGCATCGCGCACGGCGTGGTCGAGCAGCGCCGGGTCCGTCCGGCTGTTCGCCTTCGTGACGCCCACCCGGTCGACGAACGCCCGGATCGCGGCGGGCGGCACCCCGCGGCGGCGGATGCCCGCGAGCGTCGGCATCCGCGGGTCGTCCCAGCCCTCGACGTGTCCCTCGCGCACCAGCGCGATGAGCTTGCGCTTCGACAGCACCGTCCGGTCGAGCACGAGCCGCGCGAACTCGTACTGCCGCGGCCGCGGTTCGGGGAAGAGGCGCTCGACGAGCCAGTCGTAGATCGCGCGGTTGTTGTCGAACTCGAGCGTGCACAGCGAGTGGGTGATGCCCTCGATGGCGTCCGACAGCGGGTGGGCGAAGTCGTAGAGCGGGTACACGCACCAGGCGTCGCCGGTGCGGTAGTGGTGGGCGTGCTTGATGCGGTACAGCACGGGGTCGCGCAGGATCATGTTGGGCGAGGCGAGGTCGATCTTCGCCCGCAGCACGTGGCTGCCGTCCGCGAACTCGCCGGCGCGCATGCGCCGGAAGAGCCCGAGGTTCTCTGCCGGGGTGCGGTCGCGGTCGAGGCTCGGGGTGCCGGGCTCGCTGACGCTGCCGCGGGTGGCCCGAATGGTCGCCTCGTCGCGGGCGTCGACGTAGGCGTCGCCGAGTTCGATGAGCCTCTCCGCCAGCGCGTAGAGCTCCTCGAAGTAGTCCGATGCGTAGCGCAGCTCGTCCCAGTCGAAGCCCAGCCAGCGAACGTCGCGCTCGATGGCGGCCACGTAGGCCGGGTCCTCGGTGGTCGGGTTGGTGTCGTCCATCCGCAGGTGCACGCGGCCGCCGTAGTCGCGGGCGATGCCGAAGTCGAGGCAGATCGCCTTGGCGTGGCCGACGTGGAGGTAGCCGTTGGGTTCCGGCGGGAAGCGCGTCACCACGGCATCGACGCGTCCATCGCGCAGGTCGCGGTCGACGACCTCGGTCACGAAGTTGGGGGTGACGCCGCGCGCGTCTTCGCTGGGGACGCGCGCGGCGCCGTCGGTGGGGTTGCGGGGTGCGTCGGTCACGCTGGGGCTCCTAGCGCCGGCGAGGCTAGCATCCGGGGGGGCTGCGCTCGGATGGCGGGGTGACGTCAGATCAGCAGCAGTTTGACGAGCAGGTAGGTGGCCGGCACCGCGATCAGGGTGCTGTCGATGCGGTCCAGGACGCCGCCGTGCCCCGGCAGGAAGACCCCGGTGTCCTTGACGCCGGCCCAGCGCTTGACCAGCGACTCGAACAGGTCGCCGGCCAGGGCCGCCAGGGGCACCGCCAGGGCGAACACCAGCAGGTGCACGACGTCGAGCCGGAAGTCCGTCCACAGGGGCAGCAGGGCCATGGTCGCGCCGACCACCACGAGCGCCAGGGCGAGGCCGCCGACCAGGCCCTCGATCGTCTTCTTGGGGCTGATGCGGGGCGCCAGCAGCCGCCGGCCCCAGAGCGACCCGAAGACGTAGCCGCCGACGTCGGTGGCGATGATCGCCAGCATCGGGAAGGTGAGGTACCACAGGCCGATGACGCCGTCCGGCGTGTACCGCAGCGTGATGATCAGCCCGAACCCCCAGGAGATCCACACGTAGCCGAACAGCGTGAAGACGAGCGAGTGCAGCGAGCTGCGGTTCGAGGTGATGATCTCGGCCACCAGCAGGTAGAGCGCGAAGCCGATGAGCAGCAGCTCGCGCCAGGGGACGCTGCCGAGGACCGCCATCCAAGGGTGGCCCGCCGGCAGCGAGGCAGGGAGCGTCAGGGCGCTGACCACCCACAGGCTGCGGCGCCGCACGGGCACGCCGCGCAGTTCCATCATCGCCGCGTACTCCTGGATCGCGATCGCCACCAGGAAGAGGTAGACGGGCCCCAGCAGGGGCAGACCCACCCACAGCACCACCAGGGTGACGAGGAAGGCCACGAAGGCCGACGCGATGCGCGGGATGTGCAACGGGGGCGACGCCCGGCCTCAGACGGCCAGGATGTCGTCCTCCTTGGCCTTGGTGCGGTCGTCGATCAGGGCGACGAACTCGTCGGTGACCTTCTGCACCTCGGCCTCGCCGGTGTGGGCCTCGTCGTCGGAGAGGAGGTGCTCCTTGTGCATCTCGCGCAGCTCCTCGTTGGCGTCGCGGCGGATGTTGCGCACCGCCACCTTGGCCTCCTCGGCCATGTGCTTGACCGTCTTGACCAGGTCGCGGCGACGCTCGTCGTTGAGCGGCGGGACGGTGATGAAGATCGAGTCGCCCTGGTTGTTGGGGTTGAAACCCAGGTCGCTCTCGAGGATCGCCTTCTCGATGTTGCGGATCGCGCTCTTGTCGAACGGCGTGACCAGCAGCGTCCGCGGGTCGGGCGAGCTGACGTTGGCGAGCTGGTTGAGGGGCGTCATGGCGCCGTAGTAGTCGACCATGACGCGGCTGAGCATCTGCGGATTGGCCCGTCCCGTCCGCACGATCCCGATGTTGCCCTCGAAGGCGTCGAGCGACTTCTGCATGCGCTCGCGCGTCTCCTTGATGACCGTCTTCATGGCGCTCCTCCTGGACGAGGTTGTGGCGCGCAGTCTACCGCGGCGGAGGTCGTCGCCGCGACGGCCCGGACCGGGGCCCTCGTCCCGGCCCGGCGGTGTCCCGGTCAGCCGGCGCTCGCCTCGGCGGCGTAGCGCGTGACGGCGTCGTTGGCGATCCGGGTGCCGACGTGCTCGCCGGCCAGCAGGCGCTGCAGGCTGCCGCCCGTGAAGATGTCGAAGACGGCGATCGGCAGGTCGCGGCTCATGCACAGGCTGATGGCGGTCGCGTCCATCACCTTGAGCCCCTGCTGCAGCACGTCCATGGTGGCCAGCGTCGCGAAGCGACGGGCCTCCGGGTGCCGCCGGGGGTCGGCGTCGTAGACGCCGTCGACGCCGTTCTTCGCCATGAGTACCAGGTCGGCGTCGATCTCGAGGGCCCGCAGGGCCGCGGTGGTGTCGGTCGTGAAGAACGGGTTGCCGGTGCCGCCGCCGAAGATGACGACGCGGCCCTTCTCCAGGTGGCGCAGGGCGCGCCGGCGGATGTACGGCTCGGCGATCGCCTGCATGGCGATCGCGGTCTGTACCCGGGTGTCGATCCCCTGCTTCTCGAGCGCGTCCTGCAGGGCCATCGCGTTCATCACCGTGCCCAGCATGCCGACGTAGTCGGCGGTGGCGGGGTCCATGTCGCCGCCGTGCTGGGCGCCGCGCCAGAAGTTGCCGCCGCCGACCACCAGCGCCAGTTGAACGCCGCGGCCGAGGGCCGCGGCGATCTCACGCGCGAGGGAACGGGTGGCATCCGGCGCGACCCCGAAGCCGTTCTCGCCGGCGAGGAACTCGCCGGAGAGCTTCAGCAGGGCGCGCTGCACGCCGTCACTCCCCGATGGCGATGCGGGAGAAGCGACCGACCTGGATGTTCTCGCCGATCTTGGCGATCGACTCCTTCACCAGCTGGTCGATCGTCTTCTTGTCGTCCCTGATGTAGGGCTGCTCGAGCAGGCAGGCCTCGGCGAAGAACTTGCCCAGGCGGCCCTCGACCATCTTCTCGATGATCGCCTCGGGCTTGCCCTCCTCGCGCGCCTGGGCGCGCAAAGCGGCGCGCTCGGCCTCGACGGCGTCCTCGGGCACGTCCTCGCGCCGCAGGTACTGGGGGTTGGCCATGGCGATGTGGATCGCGAGGTTCTTGGCCAGCTCCTGGAAGCCCTCGTTGCGCGCCACGAAGTCCGTCTCGCAGTTCACCTCGACGAGCACGGCGATCTTGCCGGTGTGGTGGACGTAAGACCCGACCAGGCCCTCCTTGGCCGCGCGGTCGGCCTTCTTGCTCGCCTTGGCGATGCCGCGCTCGCGCAGCAGGGCGGCCGCCTTGTCGACGTCGCCGGCGGTCTCTTCCAGGGCCTTCTTGACGTCCATCATGCCGGCGCCGGTCATGGCGCGCAGTTGCTTGATGAGTTCGGTGCTGACGGTCATGCTTCCTCCGCGGGGGTGGGGGTCGCGTCGTCCGCGGCGGCCTCGCCGGGCGTCGCGGCGGCTTCGCTGGGGGCCGCTGCAGGGGGGGTGGCTGCGCTGGAGGCGCCGCCGCTGGCTTCGGCCACGGCCGCCTGGATGGCCTGTTCCGAGGCCGTCGTCGGCAGCGGACGCAGGACCCGTTGGGCGGGCGGCGCGGCCTCGGCGGGCGTCGCGACGGGCTCGTCGCCGCCGCCGCGGACCTCGATGATCACGTCGGCCAGGGTCGCGGTGACGAGCTGGATCGAGCGGATGGCGTCGTCGTTGCCCGGGATGATGAAGTCGAGGACGTCGGGGTCGCTGTCGGTGTCGGCCAGCGCGACGGCGGGGACGCCGAGCTTGTTGGCCTCCTTGACCGCGATCGCCTCCTTGGTCGGGTCGATGATGAACAGGGCGTCGGGCAGGCGGGTCATGTCGCGGATGCCACCCAGGTAACGCTGCAGGCGCTGCAGCTCCTTGCCCATGTCGATCTGTTCCTTCTTCGTGTAACGCAGGATCGACTCGTCCTCGAACATCGACTCGAGCTCGCGCAGCCGGTCGACGCGCGTGCGGATGGTCTTGAAGTTGGTCAGCAGGCCGCCGAGCCAGCGCTCGTTGATGAACGGCATGCCGCAGCGCTTCGCCTCCGCCGCCAGGATCTCCTGCGCCTGCTTCTTGGTGCCGACGAACAGGATGGTGCCGCCGCGCCCGGCCAGGTCGCGCAGGTAGGTCAGGGCCTTCTCCGACTCGACCAGGGTCTTCTGCAGGTCGATGATGAAGATCCCGTTGCGTTCCGCGAAGATGTAGCGCTTCATCTTCGGGTTCCAGCGCTTCGTCTCGTGCCCGAAGTGCACGCCGGCTTCGAGCAGCTGCTTCATGCCGAGGTAGGACATCAGTTCCTCCAAGTCGGGATGTTGAGGTTGGATTCAGAGGGAGCGCCTGTGGCGCCATCCTCTCGGTTCATACACTGCAGTTTCGGGCGCCTGCGCCCGAAACTGCTTGGTGTTCTTGCCGGCTCCGCCGGCAAGAACACACGCGGACAATCCCGATGCCGCGTGGCAAACCTCCCGAATCTAGCACGTTCCGCGGCGCCAGGGTGCCGCTCGGGCGTCCAAGGGTGCCGCTCGGGCGTCCGCGCGGGCCGCTGGGGCGTCCGACTGGACCGCTCGGACGCCCGGCCGTGCCGCCCGGCGACCCGAACCGAACCCGCGGCGACCGACGAAGAGGGGGTCGAGCGCCGCGGCGCTCGACCCCCATGGGGCCGATCGGCGTGGAATGCCTACCGCAGCGCGTCCAGCGCGGAGCGCGCCTCGGCGAGGCCGGGGTCCAGCTCGAGCGCTCGCTCGAACGCGCGCCTGGCGGCCTCGTCGTCGCCGGCGGCGTTGCGGGCGACGTAGGCGCGGCCGAGGTGGAAGTGGGCCTCCGCCGACTCCGGGGGCAGCAGGGCGCCCTGTTGCGCGCGCCGCAGGGCGTCCTCGATGCGCCCCTGCTCGAGGTACGCGCGCGCGAGGTAGGTGTACAGCGGCGGCGCGAACACGGCGCCGTCGAGCGTCAGGGCGAGCTCGAAGTGCGGGATCGAACCCGCGACGTCGCCGCACTCGAACAGCACGATCGCCAGCTGCGAGACCGCCGACAGCGAGGCCGGCGCCAGGCTCACGGCCTGCGACAACTCGTACTCGGCCCCGGAGCAGTCGCCGAGGCGGAAGTTCACGTGGCCGAGGTTGTTGTGGGCCGACGCGCTGGCGGGGTCGAGGACGACCGCGCGGCGGAACGCCGTCTGCGCGAGCTCGAGTTCGCCCTGGTCGCGGTAGGCCCGACCGAGGTTGACCTGGATCACGGAGCGCTCGCGCTCGGCCAGCTCGTTGGTGGCGGCGAGCTCCACGGCTCGCTCGAGGGCGGCGCGCGCCTGCTCCAGGTCGCCTGCCTCGTAGTAGATGATGCCCTTGGTGTTCTGCACGGTCGCGTCGTCGGGCGCGAATCCCTCGGCCCGGTCGAGCACCTCGATGGCGTCGGCCAGGCGGCTGGCGAACGTCAGCGGGTCGGCCACGTACTGGTTCTGGAACGCCAGCGCCAGCTGCACGTAACCGGGCACGTAGCTCGCGTCGGCCTCGATGGCCCCACGGAAGGTCTCGACGGCGCTGCCGAAGGCCCCCTGGCACGCCAGGGCGCGGCCCTTGCCCACCATGGCCACGACGTTCTCGGGGTCGCGCTTGAGCGCCTCCTGGTAGAAGTACTGCGACAGCGCACAGTCGCCCTGGGCGTAGTAGAAGCTGCCGTCCCTCAGCCAGGTGGAGACGTCCTCGGTCGACCCCTGGCTCCAGGCATGTCCCGTCAACAGCAGCGCGCCCAGCACCACGAGCGCGAGTCGGCTTGGGCCGAAGCCCGCGCGTGGGCGCCGAACGGTCGAGCGATGCAAGGTGGTGTTCAACGTGTCCTCCGGAGTGCTCGTGGTGGGTCCGCGCGAGTGTAGCATCGCGCCGCCGGTGCCCACCGCCTGCCATCGCAGGCTCTCACGGCATGATGTCGCCGACGCGTGAGAGGGGCGTGTGCGGCCACCGTGAGCTTGGGGATCCCAGGTCACGTTGCGCGCCGGTCCGGCGGTTAGGATGGCGATGCCTCGCCGGCGCCGCCGGCGGTCGAAACCGCCCGTTGGCGACCGGGGCCGTTCTGCGGTCGACTGCCGACGGCGCCGAAGGAAACCGTGTGAACCCAACGTCGGAACCCCACGTCAAGCCTCCGGGCGCCGCGCGCCCCTCCGCCGCGACAGCGCGTCGCGGCCTCTCGACCCTGCAGCTCGCCGTGCTCACGATCGCGGCGAACGCGCTGGTGATCATCCAGGGCGCGTTCGTGCGCGCCACCGGCTCGGGGGCCGGCTGCGGCCGGCACTGGCCGCTGTGCAACGGCGAGGTGGTGCCGCTTTCCGGGGGCGTGCACACGGCGATCGAGTTCACCCACCGGCTGCTCTCCCTCGCCGTCCTCATCCTCGGCGCGTGGCTGTTCGCCCGCGTGTGGCGCATGCGCAGGCAGAACCCGGGGCTGTTCGCCTTCACCGTGGCGGCGACCGTGTTCCTGCTCATCGAGGCGACCCTGGGCGCCCTCACCGTCCTGTGGGGCCTCACCGGCGACGACCAGTCGATCGCGCGCGGCCTGATGGTCGCGACCCACCTCGTCAACTCGCTCCTGCTCGTGGGTTCGCTGGCCGGCGTCCTGCTGTACGCGCGCCCGCGGCCGCCGGCGTGGCCGCTGCGGCTGCGCGGTCAGGGCCCGCTCGGCACGGTGCTGGCGATCGGTCTCGTCGGCATGCTGTTCCTCATGTTCAGCGGCGGCATCGCCGCGATGGGGAACACGATGTTCCCCTCGGCGTCCCTGGCCGAGGGCATCGCCGCCGACTTCGATCCCGCGTCGCACCCGCTCATCCGCCTGCGCATCCTGCACCCGATCATCGGCATCACCGTCGGCCTCTACCTCTTCCTGTCGCTCGGCACGGCGTGGTGGATCAAGCCGGCGCCCGAGGGCCGGGCGCTGGCGCAGGGCCTGCTGGCCGTGTACCTGGTGCAACTGGGTGTCGGCACCCTGAACCTGGCCCTGCTCGCGCCGATCGTGCTGCAGTTGTTGCACCTCGGTCTGGCGGTCGTGTCCTTCTTCCTGCTGGCGGCCCTGACCGTGGTGCTGCTGGCGGCGCCGGCGAGGCGGCCGGCGCGGGCGGCGGCCGGGCGGCGCGCCGACGCCGCGATGGAGCGTGCCTGAGATGGGAGACCGCATGAACGCGATCGGCACGCCGAGGGCGACCTGGCGCGACTACCTGACGCTGACGAAGCCGCGGGTCATCAGCCTGCTGCTGCTGACCACCGTGGGCGCGATGTTCATCGCGGCGGAGGGCTACCCGGGCACCTGGATGCTGCTGGGGCTGCTCGTGGGTGGCTACATGTCCGCGGGCGCCGCCGGCGTGTACAACATGGTCTACGACCGCGACATCGACGGCCGCATGCGGCGCACCGCCATGCGCCCGACCGTGACGAACGTGGTGCCCACGGCCCGCGCGCTGGGGTTCGCGATCGCCCTGACGCTGCTCAGCTTCGCGCTCATCTGGGCGTCGAGCAACCTGCTCGCCGCGCTGCTGTCTTGGGCCGGGATCGCCTTCTACGTCATCATCTACACGATCTGGCTCAAGCGCACCACCTGGCAGAACATCGTCATCGGCGGCGCCGCCGGCGCCATCCCGCCGCTCGTCGGCTGGGCCGCCGTCACCGGCGAGCTGTCGCTGCTGGCGTGGCTGCTGTTCGCGCTGATCTTCCTGTGGACGCCGGTCCACTTCTGGGCGCTGGCGCTGATGATCCAGCACGACTACGACGAGGTCGGCATCCCGATGGCGCCGTCCGTGATCGGCGAGCGCGCCACGGTCATGCAGATGGCGATGTACGCCCTGCTGACGATGATGCTGACGGTGATCCCCTTCGCCCTCGCCGAGTTCTCCTGGCTCTACCTCATGGCGTCCCTGGCCCTCAACGTGGTGCTGGCCCTGCGCGTCGCGCGCCTGTTCATGCTCGCGCGGAGCGGCGTGCCGATCGACAAGAAGACGGCGCTGCCGGTCTACAAGTACTCGATGTTGTACCTGGCGCTGCTGTTCCTGTCGATGGCCATCGACCGCGCGCTGTTCGTCTAGGCGCCGTGTCGCGGCGGCTGATGACCCCGAAGTGGCTGTTCGGCCACCTGCTGGTGCTGGCCGTGGTGGTCTCCTTCACCCAGTTCGGGTTCTGGCAGTTGCGCCGCCACGCCGAGCGGTCGGCGCGCAACGAGGTGACGGTGGCCCGCGCCGCCGCCGAGCCCGTCGCGCTCGACGAGGCCCTGGCGGCCGCCGCGGCGGAGGCGGCGGACGGGCTGGACGCGGCGCAGGCGCTGCGCGACCGGCGCGTGCGCGTCGCCGGCTGGTTTGAGCCGGAGGACGAGGTGTTGCGGCGCCCCGTCAGCCGCGACGGGATGCCCGGCTACCACGTGGTCACCCCCCTGCGGCTGGAGGACGACCCCGACGGGCGGCGGCTGTGGGTGGAACGCGGCTGGGTCCCCGACGCGTTCGACGCCGTGCCGGTGGCCGAGGCGGCGCCGCCCGAGGGGCGGGTGGAGGTCGTCGGCTGGCTGCGCGCGACGACGGCGCCGCCGACGGGCTGGGTGGCCGCCATCGCGCCGCGCGATCCCCCGAGCGGCCGCCTCACGACCGTCGCCTACCTCGACCCCGAACGCCTCGGCGACCAGGTCGGAGGGCCGCTGGTGCCCGCCGTGCTGTGGCTCGAGTCGGTCGTGGGGTCCGCGCCCGCCGTCGCCGCGCAGACCCTGCCGCTCCCGCCCGAGCCCTCCGAGGTCACGTCCGGTCCGCACCTGGGCTACGCCATCCAGTGGTTCGCGTTCGTGCTGGTCACCGTCGTGGGCTACGCCGCGCTGCTGCGGCGGGTGACGCGCGAGGGGTGACCCGGGCTCAGCCCCGGTGCTCGGCCAGCGCTCGCTCGAGCGCCTCGAGCAGCGCGTCGAAGGGCTTGACGAACTTCTCGACGCCCTCGATCTCCAGCCTCTCCGTCACCGCGTCGAGGTCGATGCCCAGCTCGGCGAGCGAGGCCAGGTCGCGCCGCGCCCCCTCGGCGTCGTCGGCGAGCCGCAGGGCGGGGTCGCCCTCGGCGCGGTAGGCGTCCATCGTCTCGCGCGGCAGGGTCGTGATGGTCGGCGCGCCGACGAGTGGCTCGACGTACTTCGTGGCGGGGTAGGCGGGGTCCTTGGTGCCGGTCGAGGCCCACAGCAGCCACTGGGGACGCGCGCCAGCCGCCGCCAGGCGGG
>JAHYJQ010000102.1 GCA_019429025.1 Trueperaceae bacterium
GTGCGGCGTGGGCACCTCGGTCGCCGCACGCACCATCGTCTGCGCGGGGTCGTCCTCGTCCGCCGTGGGAAACGCCGTCGATCCGGCCTCCACGAACGTGGACCGCGGGCGCGGTCGCTCCGCGGGGGTCTGGGTGGGCAGCACGATGTCCGCCGCGCCGAAGCCCGCCTCGCTCATCGGCGTGAGCTTCGGGTCGGGCTCGCTGTCGTGGTGGGTGGCGTCGAGCGAGGGGATGTCCTTCGGCGAGGGTTCCGCAGGGGCTTCCTCGGCGGCGGGCGGCGACTCCAGGACCGGCGACACGGGGGCCGACGATTCGGGAACCCGCGACTCGGGGGCCGGCGACTCAGGAGGCGGCGACTCGGGGGGCGGCGACTCGGGAGGCGGCGACTCGGGGACCGGCGCGAGCTCGGCAGGCCGCGGATCGATCGCGTGCCCCCGCTCGATCGTCGGCGGCGGCGGCACCTCGGGCGCGACCTTGGGGCGCCCCGCCACGACCGCCTGCGCGGCCGGCCGGACGCCGAACGGGTCCTCGCCCTCCGCCAGCGGGCGGTGCAGCGCCGTCAGCCCGGCCTCCTGCAGGCGCATCGCGATCTTCATCGCGCGGTCCTCGCCGGCGGGCCGGGTGATGATGCCGGGCATGCGGGCGACCAGCGCCGCGGCGCGCGCCTCGTCGAGCCCCAGGGCGTCGCAGACGCGCGACACCGTGACCTCACGGGTCTCCCGGAGTTGCCCGACGATCTCGACCACGAAGCGGTTGCCCTCGTTCATACCGTCACTCCTCCACCCGTCCGTACCCATGATGGGCCAGGACGGCCTCCGCGCGCGTCAAGAAGTCCTCACGCACCCTGCCCGAATGGAAGCGGCGCGCGATCTCCTGGACGAGCGTGCCCAGCTGGTCCTCCGGGATCAGCCGGGGGTGGTGTCCGATGGCGTCGCAGGCCTCGTCGACGAAGATCTCGCCGATCGGTCCGCCGACGCTCACCGCGGCCCACACCAGCCCCGGCACCACCCCGGGATCGATGAGCTCGGTCGCGTCCAGGGCGCCGTTCTGCCCGAAGCCCGTCGCCTTGACGGCCTCGCCGCGGGTGTCGCGCTCGATCGCCAGCGACAGCAGCACCTCCTGCACCGGCTGGTCGACGGTGGCCAGTGGCGCCGTCACGCCCACCTGGAAAGCGAAACGCCCGTGCTCCCAGCCCATCATCTCGTCGAGCGCCGCGATCCCCTGCAGGCCGGCGACTTCGATATGGGTGACGCGGGTGCCCATGAGGAACACGTGCCCGGGCAGGTGGCCGTTGCTGCTCACGCTGAGGCGGCCGACGGCGTGCTGCATGGCGAGGTACTGCAACAGGTGCGACAAGATCCCCGGACCCAGGTTGCCTTGCAGGGCGTTCACCTCACCAGCATGCCACGCGCCGCCATGAGCGCGGCGCATCGCGGGCGTCCGTCGCTGCCGCCGCCGGGAGCCCGCCGGCAGCAGCGACGGACGCCAGACGCTCATCGGCACCTGGTGTAACCTCGAACGCGTGGAACACGGTCGCCCAGCCGCCGCCCAGGCCGCCCGGTGCCGCGGGGGTGGGACGCTTTGAGCTACGCCCTCTCGCAGGCGCTGCGGGCCGTGCGCGGCAACTGGATCGCCAGCGTCGCCACCATCACCACGATGACGCTGTCGCTGACCATCCTGGCCGGTTTCAGCCTCGTCAGCCTCAACCTCAACCAGGTGCTCGCCGCGCTGCAGAGCGAGCTCGAGGTCACCGCCTACCTGAGCGAGAGCGCCGACCGTTCGCGCCTGCTCGACACCGTGCGCGGCTGGCCCGAGGTCGTGCGCGCCGAGTTCATCGGCAAGGACCGCGCGCTGGCCGAGCTGGTCGCCGACCTGCCGAGCCTGTCGGTCGCCGCCGGCCTGGTCGACAACCCGCTCCCCGACACGCTGCGGATGCGTCTGGCCGACCCGGCCCAGACCAGCGTCGTGCGCGTGCGCCTGGAGCAGCTGCCCGGCGTCGCCGGCGTCGAGGACGGCTCGGACGCCGTCAACACCTTCCTGGCCGTCTCCGAGGCGCTGCGCGTCGTCGGCGTCATCCTCATCGTCGTGCTGCTCAGCTCGGCGCTGTTCGCCATCGTCAACTCGATCCGCGCGGCCATCACGGCCCGCGAGGACGAGATCGAGGTGCAGCGGCTCGTGGGGGCCACCCGCGGCTTCATCCGCGCCCCCTTCCTCATCGAGGGCTTCCTGCTGGGGCTGATCAGCGCCACCGTCACGCTCGGTCTGGTCATCCCCGGCTACCAGCTGGTGATCGCGCGGCTGACGCCGCAGCTGCCGTTCGTCCCCTTCGTGCGCGATCCCGCCCTGCTCGGTCAGGTGGCCGGCCTGCTCGGGCTGCTGGCCGTCCTCGTCGGCCTGGTGGGCAGCGCGATCTCGGTGTCGCAACACCTGCGCGAACGGAACTGACGCCGTGCCGCGCCGCCCCTTCCTCGCGCTCGCCGCCCTCGTCGCCGTCGCCCTCCTGCTGGTGGGAACGGTCGCCGCCCAGGTCGACCGCAGCGAGCAGCAGCGGCTCGAGGCGGAGCTCGCCGCCGGCCAGCGCACGCTGGAGGCGCGCCGCGCCGAGATCGGCGCCATCACCCGCGAGCTCGGCGCCACCGAGGCGACGCTGCGGGCGCGGATCGACGAGCGCGACCGCGTCAGCCGCCAGCTGCGCGAGCTCGAGCTGCAGCGCGACGACCTGCAGGCGGGCATCACCACCCTGCGCGGCGAGGTCGCCGACACCGAGGCGCGCGTGGCGGCGCTCGAGGCCGACCTCGAGGCGGTCAAGGTGCGGGTGCAGGGACTGCTGCTCAACCTCCACCGCCAGCGCGCCGCCGGCTACGGCACGAACCTCGCGCGCACCGAGAGCTTCCACGACCTGGCCGTGCGCAGCCACTTCGTCGGCCTCATGGCCGCCCAGGACGTCGCCATCGTCACCGAACTCGACGCGCTCATCGGCGAGCTCGACGCGGCGCGCACGCGGCTCGCCGGACAGATCGTCGAGCTCGAGGGGCGCCGCGAGGAGCTGGCCGCCAACGCGCGGGAGCTCGATGACGCGGGCGTCCGCCTGGAGAGCCTCATCGCCGAGCTGCGCGCCACCGAGGCGGGCCAGCGTGCGCAGCAGCGGTCGCTGCTCGAGGCCCAGGAGGCGCTGGCGTCGCAGCTCGACGCGCTCGACCGGGCGCTGGCGCAAGAGGTCGCCCGCCTGGAGGCCGAGGAGCGCCGGCTGCGGCAGCAGGCGCAGTCCTTCGTCGACGACCGCGCGCGGCAGGCCGAGCTCGAGGCGCAGGCCGACGCCACCCGGGCCCGCATCGACAACCTCACCGCGCCCGTGCCGAGCCCCGCCGCCGGCTACGTGTCGCCGCTCGACGCCAGCGTGCTGCTCAGCCGCTTCGGCGAGGGCAACAACAGCTTCGTCAGCCTGCGCGCCAACGCCGAGGGCGCCGCCGTGCGCTCGGTGCGCGCCGGCGTCGTCTTCACCGTCGCGCCGATCGGCGCCAACGACGGCTACCTCGTCGCCATCCGCCACGACGCCACCACGACGACCGTCTACACCAACCTGCGGCCGCCCGTCGTGGTCACCGGCGACGCGGTCGAGGCCGGCACGGTGCTCGGCTACCTGGGGGGCGGCACCCTCATCCCGCCCGACGTGCTGCGCTTCTACGTGCGCCGCACCGACGCGGCCGGCAACGCCGTCTTCGTCGATCCGGGACCCGTACTCGGGCTCTGACGGCCGCTGCCATGGTGGCCGGCGTCGCGCTCGGGAGCCTGACGAGCGCGCCGCGACGTGACGGGTGTCACACGGCCGTCAGGGCTCCGTGACAATCGTCCCGTATGCTCGGGGCATGCAGTGCGCCGCGTGCGGCACGGCCAACCCGATCGGCATGCGCTTCTGCGGCATGTGTGGCGCGTCGCTGGCCGGACCCGTCGAGCGCGAGCGCCGCCGCGTCAGCGTCGTGTTCGTCGACCTCATGGGCTTCAGCACGCTGACCCACGACCTCGACCCCGAAGACCTGCGCGACCTCGCGGACCAGGTGCTCACCAGCGTGGCGGCCGCCGTCGAGGCCTACGACGGCTACGTCGACGCGTTTCGCGGCGACGGCCTCATCGCCGTGTTCGGGGCCCCCAACTCCCACCCCGACGACCCCTACCGCGCGGTCGTCGCCGCCGAGGCGGGCCTGAAGGCGATCGAGCGCGTCGGCCGCGACCGCGGCGTCGACCTGCGCGGCCGCGCCGGGGTGACGACCGGCGTGGTGATCGCGGGCGCCGTCGGCTCGGGGCGCATCCGCGAGTACACGGTGATGGGCAGCGTCGTCAACCTCGCCAGCCGGCTCGAGAACGCCGCCGGCCCCGGCGAGGTGTGGACCGGCGACGAGACCTACCGCGCCACCCGGCACCGGCTCACGTTCGAGCCGGTCGTGGGTGTCGCGCTTCCCGGCTTCCCCAACGTCACCACGGCCTACCGGCTCAAGGCGCACCAGACCCGGGATGGCGACCCGTACGGTCACCTGCCTTTCGTCGGCCGACGCGCCGAGCTGGCGCAGCTCGCGTCACGGCTGGCAGCCGTCGCGCACGAACAGCGCCCCAGGGTCGTCTGGCTGCTCGGCGAGGCCGGCAGCGGCAAGTCGCGCCTGCTGCGCGAGTTCGCGGCGCGCGCCCACGCGGCGGCCGGGGGCGGCGCGCCGCCCCCGACGCGCGTCGTGTGGCTGCCAGCCGACGGGCACGCCGGCATCGCGTGGCGTTCGGTGGCGGGCCAGGTGTTCGCGATCGCCGACGCCGAGGACGCGTGCGATCGGGCCGAACGGGTCCGCGGCGAGTTGCAGCGGCTCATCCCCGGCGAGCCGCGCTGGCACCGGCTGGTGCTGGCGAGCCTGGGCCTGGTGCCCAATCCGACCTGGCGCCGCCTGGAGCGTCGCTCGATCGACCGCAAGCTGCAGGCGTGGCGCGACGTCTTCGCCGCGCTCGCGCGCGAGGAGCCGAAGCGGCCGCTGCTCGTGCTCGCCGAGAGCGACGGCTTCGACGTCGACCTCGACGCCTTCATCGAGCTGCTGCTGCGGGCCGACGCCCCGCTGCTCGTGGTGCGCGCGGCCCGCCAGCGAGAGCTCGGCGCCACGACCGACGTCCTGACCCTCGGGCCCCTGTCGCCCGACGAGAGCATGACGCTCTTCCTGCACTTCGCCGACCCGACGTTCGAGCGCGCCGGTCGCGCGCTCATCGGCCAGGTGGGCGGCATCCCGACGGCGGTGTTCGAGCTCGGGCTGGCGCTGACGATCACGCAGGAGACCCACTTCCGCGGTTCGCTGACCTCGCTGCTGCAGACCCGCCTCGACCTGCTCGAACCCCGCGCGCGCCGGCTGCTCACCCTCGCCGCCGTCTGCGGCGAACGCGCCTGGGAGGGCCTGCTGCGCGCGGTCCACGGCGACGTCGGCCCCGAGTTGCAGGCCCTGTGCCACGACGACATCCTCGTGAGGCAGCCCGCCTCGGCCATCGCGGGCGACGTCGAGTTCCGCTTCCGCTCCGAGCTGCTGCGCCACGCGGTGCTGGAGATGATCCCCTTCGCCGACCGGCCCGACCTGCACCTGCGCGTGGCCAGTTGGCTCGAGCAGGAGGCCCCGCTGGCGCTCTCCGAGGCGATCGGCGAGCACTTCGAGCGCGGCGGCGTCGCCGACGCCGCCTACACCCACTACCTCGCCGCCGCGGCCGAGGCGGAGACGGCCGACGACCGCGCCAAGGCGGACCGGCTGTTCGCCCGCATCGCCGGGCTCGACGTCGCCCTCGACCTGCGGGCCCAGGGGGCGCTCACCTACGCTCAGACCGCGCTCACCCGCGGCGACGCGGCGCTCGCCCAGCAGCAGCTCGACGCCGCGGCCGGGCTCCTCGCGCGCTGCGACGCCGAGGCGGGCGCCCACCTGCGGGCGACCGAGGAGCGGCTCCGCGGCGACCTGGCCGCGTTGCGGCAGCGCGCGGCGGACGACTCGGCGGGCACCGGGCCGGCGGACGGCGAGGGTGCGCCTGCTTGTGAGGGGGAGCGGGCTGGGTGCGGGGCCGTCGGCAGCCGGACGGCGGCGAACGCGCCGTAGGCTGCCGGCGTGACGGGTGGCCGGCACGCCCGCGCCGCCCGCCGCCTCAACCGACCCCGCCGAAGGTCCTGAACCACGCGCGGAAGCTCGGCTCCACAGCGATCAGCGCCCGCGCGATCTCGCCGCGGGCGTCGCGGCCGCGGCCGACGTCGACCTCCCGCAGCGCCACGCCCAGCCGCTCGAGGAAGCCCCAGCCGTCGGCGGCCACCAGCTCCTCGGCGCGCCGCGCGAAGACGCCCTGGAACCACACCATCTCGGGCAGCCGCAGCCGGCCGCCGGGCGCGTCGAAGGCGCCGAGGTCGCGGCGTTGGGCCTCCGGCCGCGGCTCGCCCTCGGCAGACGGGCGTCGCTGACCGTGGCGCGGCCGCGCGGCTGCGGCCGCCGTCGCGCCGCCCGCCACCTGCACCTCGGCCCAGGCAAGGAAGCGGCGGCGCGTCTCGCTCGCGCCGACCTCGTCGAGGGCCGCCAGGAACACCATGGTGGCCACGAGCTCGTCGAGCCACTTCACCCGCGTGCGCAGGCCGGCGGCGATCGCCAGCGCGTGCCCCCACTCGTGGCCGACGACGAGGTCGAACAGCTCGCGCGCGTCGGCGCGGGCGAGCGGGGCCTCCTCGAGGGTCGCGGCGCCGGCCGCCGCGGCGGCCGCGACCGTCCCGCCCGCCCGCGGCGGCGTCACCCCCGCGCGCGCCGCCCCCAGCAGTACTGGTTCGAAGCGCTGGAGCAGGCGGCCGGGCACCTCGGCGGCCACGACGATCGCCGTCGTCGGGCCGGCGGCCCCGGCCGCGCTGGCCGGCGTCGGCCGCGTTCGCGTGAAGGGCCAGCCGTACGGCGCGCGCGTGACGCGCGCCCAGTCGTCGGCGGCGAGCACCCACAGCTCGGCGTGGCCGTGCAGCTCGAAGCGCGCGGCCGCGACCCTCTGGAGGGGGACGAGGAAGGCCTGCACCCGCCGCGCGCGGGCGGCCGCGCCGGCGGCGCGGCGCGAGGCGGAGGCCCGCGCGGGCAGCCACGGGTCGGGGAGCTCGCGCAGGAAGACGCCCGGCGGGACGAGGGCGGGGTTCACGGTCGGCGCGCCTGCGATCGGGTCATGTGGACGCGAGTGTAGAACGCGCTCTCATGTGGGGCGTGGGTGGAGCCCGCCTCCCTCATCTTGCGCCTCGATGCATCCCCCGCGCCGCGACGCTCCCACCCCGGGACGCCGGCCGGGCTCCGCGTGGGAACGCCGTCCTGGACGTGGAGCATCGCACGTCGCTCGTGAACGTGCGTGCTACAGTCGTATTCGCCGTGTCGCTTCGCCTCCGCCCCGTCCTCGTCGCCGTATACGCGCTGCTGCTCCTGTGGCTCGCCGGCGCCGCCTGGGCGCAGGAGCGGCACAACTTCCTGGCCATCAACGGCGTCGTGCAGGACGCCGCGGGCCCCTACTACTTCGTGGCTTTCGGCGACAGCGGCAACGCCTACGTGCGCGCCGCGCCCTTCGCCGAGGCCGCCGGGCTGGCCCTGCACTTCGATCCCGCGAGCAAGCGCCTGACCTTCACGGCCGGCATCCGCCGCGTCGTCATCGACGCCACCGCCGACGTGCGCGAGGGCCTGGTCAAGCGCCCCGGCATCGTGCGCTACGACGGCGGCGAGCTCGACAGCCCGAGGGCGATCCTCGTGGACGGGACCGCCTACGTCCCGATCACGCCCATCGTCGCCGCGCTCGGCGGCGACAGCGGTTGGCACGCCGACGCGCGCGTCATCACCGTCGACCTGCCCGACCCCGCCGCCGGCGTGCAGCTCGCGGCGCCGCGCATCGGCCTCAACGACGGCGTCAGCCGCGTGGCCATCGACCTGCCGAGCGGGCACCCGTTCCAGGTGGCCGTCAACGGCTCGGCGCTGGCGCTGGTGCTGCCCGGCGTGCACGTGGCCGCCTTCGCCCGCGCGGTCGACGACGACCCGAACGTGGCCACGGTCGCCTACGAGATGCTCGACGGCGTCGTCGCGCTCGTGGTGCGAACGCGCCATCCGCTGGCCCCCAGCGGCGTCGGCTACCGCGTCGGCCAGGTGCCCCGCGCCGACAGCGACACCGTCTACGTCGACTTCGCCCCCGACCTCCGCGGCACGGCCGCCACCCCGATGGCCGACGGCGAGATCGGCGGGCCGCCCCCACCCCAGCAGCCGCTCCCGGCCCCCGTGGCGGTGGCCGAGGCGACGCCCCGTCGCTACACCGTCGTCATCGACGCGGGGCACGGCGGACACGACCCCGGCGCCGTCGCCGACTGGGCCTTTGAAAAGGACGTCGTGCTCTCCGTGGCGCTGCGCGTCAAGGCGCAGCTCGAGGCCGAGGGCGTGCACGTCATCATGACGCGCGACGGCGACGCCTTCCTCTCCCTGCAGGAGCGCTCGACCTTCGCCACCACCGACCGCAACATCTTCGTCTCGATCCACGCCAACGGCGCCGACAGCCGCTCCGCGCACGGCATCGAGACCTTCGTGTTCGGCCGCCCGCTCGACCCGCGCCAGATCGAGCGCGCCATCCGCGAGAACGGCGGCGGCGACGTCGGCGCCGCGCGCACGGCCGAGGCGGAGCGCATCGCCGTCGACATCGCCGGCGACATCCTGCGCGAGACGCAGCTGAACTACTCGATGAACCTCGCCGAACTCGTCCAGGAGCGCCTCGTGGTCAGCACCGGGGCCAACGACCGCGGCGTCCGGCAGAACCTGTTCTACGTCATCCGCAACAGCCGCATCCCCGCCATCCTCGTCGAGCTCGGTTTCGTCACCCACCCGGAGGAGGGGCGACGGCTCGCGGAGTCGGCGTACCAGGCCAAGCTGGCCGACGCGCTCGCCGACGGCATCCTGACCTTCCTGCGCAACGGCGGGACGCTGGCGGCGCGGTAGGCAGCGGACCGTCGGCCCGACGGCACGCGATCGGCCGTTCGGCAGCCATCATGGGGACATGAACCAGGCCCCGTTCACCCTCCCGCTCGGCGCTACCGCCCCCGACTTCGACCTCCCCGCCACCGACGGACGGCGCTACGCCCTCGCGGACTTCGCCGACGACCCGGTGCTGGTCGTGTTCTTCACCTGCAACCACTGCCCCTACGTCATCGGCAGCGACGAGGTCACCCGCGCGACGGCCCTGAAGTACGCGCCGCAAGGGGTGCGCTTCGTCGGCATCAACGCGAACGCCGCCAGCACCAAGCCCGAGGACTCCTTCGAGCGCATGGTGGCGCGCATGGCCGAGCACGGCTTCCCCTGGCTCTACCTGCACGACGAGAGCCAGCAGACCGCGCTGGCCTACGGCGCGCTGAAGACGCCGCACTTCTTCGTGTTCGACGGCGAGCGCAAGCTGGTGTACACCGGCCGCGGCGTCGACCAACCGCGCGACACGAGCAAGATGACCGTCAACGACCTCGAGAACGCCCTCGACGACGTGCTCGCCGGCAGACCGGTGGCCACCCCGCTCACCAACCCCATCGGCTGCAACGTCAAGTGGGAGGGCATGCCGGCGCACTGGATGCCGGCCGAGGCCTGCGACCTGGTGTGAGCGCCGCGCGGCCCGGCGCCGGTCGGCGCATCGCGCCGGGACACCCGTCCCCCGACACCGCGCCTACCCTGCCCTCGAAACCGATGTGACCGCCCGGTCACATCGCGGACGGCGCGCCCGCTCACGCGCGGAGCGCGCGAACGGAGGCCCGGCATGACGTCCCCCACCCTCCGCCTCGCTCTGGCCCTGCTGCTCATCGCGTCGCTCGCGACGGCGGCCGCCCAGGGCGGCGCCGGCATCGCCCTCGGCTGGACCGCCCAGGTCGACGCGCTCGTGCTCGACGTCCCCGCCGACGCCGCCGACGTCACCCAGGTGACCGCCCGCGCCGAGAACGGCGCCGACGTCGCGCTGCTGACGCTCCGCCACCGGCCCGACGGCCGCGCCCGACTGCAGGGCACCCTGCCCGACCTCCGCGGCAGCCACCTGCTGCAACCGATCGCTTCCGCGGAACTCTGGCCCTGCGCCATGCAGGCCAGCGGCGACGCCCTCTTCGCCCCCTTCGCCCTGTGGGCCGTCGGGGCGCCCGCCGTCATGGACCTCGCCAGCGGCCCGCTGCCCGAGGCCCCCCAGCCCGGCTACCGCCAGCTGCTCCTGCTCTTCGCCGACGGCGACGTGCGCGTCCAGGGCGCCTGCCTCGAGGCCCCCACCGCGCTGCAGGTCGACCTCTACCTGCGGCCCGGCTGGAACCTGGTCGCCAGCGAGCTGGCGGCCGTCGGCGAGCGCGACCGCGTGCTGCTGCGCGCGAGCGGCCCGAGCGACCTCGAGGGCGTCGCCTGGCGCTGGCGCGACGTCAGCGCGCAGAAGCCGGTCGAGGCGGTGCCGATGCGGGAGTGAGCCACCCCCCGCGGCGCGAGTGACCCAACCCCCGGCGCCCCCGCCGCCCCCGGACCCACACGACCGCGCCCCTGGCCGACGCGCGC
>JAHYJQ010000103.1 GCA_019429025.1 Trueperaceae bacterium
GGTATGTCCCCGCGGCCGCAGGAATGTCCGGCATGTTCTTCAGCTCCGGCGGTTCCGTAGTCTTCCAGAACAGCAGGCCGCCCACCGGATACTTCTTCGTCAGCGACGTGATCAGCTGTTTGCTCTGCTCCTTCGTCCACACGTATTCACGTTGGAACTCGGGAAGAACGAGATTGCGGGTCCGAATGTCGTTGATCAGTTCCTGGATCTCCACGAAAGGTCCTCCGAAGCATGCGAAGACGCTCGACCGTTGCTGCTTGGCTCGACATTACCAAGCGACCTGAACGGCGCCAAGGGTGCTAGTGTCATGTCACATGTCGAGTGTCGGGTAGAGGCGTTTGAGTTTGGTGCGGGCGTCGCTGGTGGTGAACTGCCAGTTGACTTTGGCTTGGAGCTTGTCGCGGTGGGCTTGCCAGGCGTTGACTTCGCGGGCGAGTTCGTCTTGGTTGTCGATGCGGCGGTTGAGGCACTGCCGGGTGAGGACGTTGAGTTCGATCTCGGCGACGTTCAGCCAGCTGCCGTGCTTGGGGGTGTAGACGAACTCGAAGCGGTCCCACAGGGCCTTGGCTTGCGCCGGCGGGAAGGCCGTGTAGAGCGCTCCGGGCGTGTGGCAGTTGAGGTTGTCCATGACCAGGGTGATGGTCTCGGCGTCGGGGTACTGCTCGCTGATGTGCTGCAGGAAGTGAGCCCAGTCGAGCCTGGTCCGGCGCTCGGTGACCCTGGTGTAGCGCTTGCCGGCGAGCGGTTCGCTGGCCATGAACACCACGCAGGTGCCGCAGCGTTGGTACTCGTAATCGAAGCGCTGCGGGTGCCCGGGGCGAGCTGGCAGGGGCTGGCGCGTCTCACGAATCAACTGCCTGGGGGTCTCGTCCATGCACACGACCGGCGCCAAAGGGTCGTAGGGGCGGCGGTACACGTCGAGGACCCGCTCCATGTGGGCGACGAACTCCGCGTTGGCGGTCGGTGGGATCACCCAGCCGATCTTCCGCCACGGCTTGAGCTCGTTTTTTTTAGCACCCGCCGCACCGTCTCGTGCGACACGCTGTCGATGTACGCCAGCTCGACCGCCCGGTCGGCCAACAGCCGCAGTGACCACTGGGCGTAACCCACTGGCGGCTGGCTGCAACTCAGGGCCAGCAGGCGCGCCTCGAACTCGCCATCGGCCTTGCGATCGTACTCCCTGCGGCCCTGCCGGCCGTGCAGCGCAACTTCCAGGCCCTCCTCCACGAACAGCTTCTTCAGCCGCTCGATCTTCCTGCCGCTGACGCGCAGGACCTCAGCGATCGCCTCGTTCGCGAGCCGCCGCTCGCTCGCCTCACCCTCGTCGCAATCGAGCAAGATCAAAGCGTTGATGACCAGCCGAGAGGCGTGAGCGCCCCTCCGCGTCAACGCCTCCAGCTCGGCTCGTTCCGCGCTCGTCAACGTCACCCGATACCGCTTCGCCACGACATCCTCCTAACGCGCAACACGTCAAGAGGAACCTACCACCCCTAACCGACAGACCACGTGTGACATGACACTAGCCTGGCTGGCGCGGGTGCTGACGACCCACGTCGGCGACCTCGCGCTGTACGTGACGAGCGACACCTCCTCCGCCTTCCACCGTGGCCGGCGGGAGCTGCAGGCGGCGGCGACGGCGCTGGTGACCGAACTGCTGCGCCGCGGCGAGGGCGGCGGCGACGGGCGGGGGGCCGGGGGTGACACGGATGGGTCTGCCGCCGCTGCAGCGGCGACCGATGCGGGCGCGGCGGTGGAGGCCCACGAGGCGTACGACGCCGTCGTGCTCGTCGGCCACTCGCTGGGCAGCGTCATCGCCCTCGACGCCCTCGACGGGGTGGCGCGGGAGGCGCGCGTCGAGGGCGACGCCGCTGGCGCGCGTCGCCCCCTGCCGCTCCTCAAGCTGCGCGGCCTGCTCACGTTCGGGTCGCCGCTCGACAAGATCGCCTACTTCTTCCGCGAGCGTGTCCCCGACGGTCACGCCGTGCACGCCCAGCTCGCCTCGTTCCGGCACGCGAGCCGGCGACGGCCGTCCCGCCGCGACGACGGCCCCTACCGGCTGGCGCGGTACGACGTGCCCTTCGGTTGGCTGCGCTGGCTGCACCTGCACGCGCCGGCCGACCCGATCAGCGACCCGCTGATGTACTACCGCGTCGACGAGCGCCGCCTTCGGCCCTACGCCTGGCCGTGGACGGCGCACGGTCGCTACTGGGACGATCCCGAGACCTACCGGGCGCTGGCCGACCTGCTGGCGGCGGCGCGCCGCTGAGGCCCAGCCGTTCGGCGCCGGCGCGCGCCGCGCGCGACCCGCGCCGCATCGGCCCGGCCGCGACCCGCGCGGCGCCGGCTCGGGCGCGACCTGCCGGGCCGACGTGCCGGACTATGCTCCCGGCATGAACACCCTGCGCGAACCGCGCGTGACCGTCATCGGCGCCGGCATGGCCGGCAGCGAGGCGGCCCTGGCCGCCGCGCGCCTCGGCGTCCGCGTCGACCTCCACGAGCAAAGGCCGGTGCGCATGACCCCGGCCCACCACGGCGACCGCTTCGCCGAGCTGGTGTGCAGCAACAGCCTGGGCGGCGAGGGCCGCAGCAACGCCAAGGGTCTCATGCAGGCCGAGATGCTGGCCGCCGGCGGGGTCGTGGTCACGACGGCGCACGCCACCCGCGTGCCGGCCGGCGGCGCGCTGGCCGTCGACCGCGAGGCGTTCTCCGAACGCGTCACCGCCGCGGTGCGCGCGCACCCGGACATCACCGTCCACGTGGGTGAGGTCACCGAGGTGCCGGACGGCGTGGTGGTGCTGGCGACCGGGCCCCTGACGAGCGACGCGCTCGCCGAGCACGTGCGCCGTCGGGTGGGGGAGGACTTCCTCGGCTTCTACGACGCGGCCGCGCCGGTGATCGCCTTCGACTCCATCGACCGCGACGTCGCCTACCGCAAGGGCCGCTACGGGCAGGAGGCCGATTACCTCAACCTGCCGTTCGACCGCGCCGCGTACGACCGCTGGTACGAGGCCGTCACGGAGGCCCGCAGCCACGTCCCGCACGACTGGGAGAAGCTGGAGTTCTTCGAGGGCTGCATGCCGATCGAGGAGCTCGCGCGCCGCGGCCGCGACACGCCGCGCTTCGGGCCGCTCAAGCCGGTCGGCCTCGAGCACCCCGTCAGCGGCGAGCGCTTCTACGCCGTGGCCCAGTTGCGGCAGGAGGACGCCGCCGGGCGCATGTGGAGCCTGGTGGGCTTCCAGACCGGCCTCAAGTGGGGCGACCAGCAGACGGTGGTGCGCACGATCCCCGGGCTGGAGGAGGCCGAGATCGTGCGTTACGGCGTCATGCACCGCAACACCTACCTCTGCGCGCCGCGGCTGCTCGCGCCGCACCTGGCCCTGCGCGCCGAGCCCGACGTCTTCGTCGCCGGGGTGCTGGCGGGCACCGAGGGTTACCTGGAGTCGAGCGCCACCGGTTGGCTCGCCGGCACCAACGCCGCCCGTCGGGCGCTGGGCCAGCCGCCGATGGTGCCGCCGGAGGCGAGCATGCTCGGCGGCCTGGTGCGCTACCTCGCCAGCGCCAACCCCGAGGGCTTCCAGCCGATGAACGCCAACTGGGGCCTCGTGCCGGTGGTCCCCAAGACCCGCGGCGGCCCCGGCAAGCGCGAGCGTCGGGAGATCGCCTACCAACACGGGCTCGACGCCTTCGTGACGTGGCTCGAGGAGCTGCGCCTCGCGGGGCCGGTGCTGGTCTGACGCACGCCGGCACCGGCGGCCGCACAGCGGACGGCGCTCGGCCCCGCCGCGTGGCCGCGGATGGTACACCGGGCGCATGACCGCACCCGCACGCACCGTCGACCTGCGCTCCGACACCGTCACCCGCCCGACGCCGGCCATGCGCCGCGCGATGGCCGAGGCGGAGGTCGGCGACGACGTCTACGGCGAGGACCCGACCGTCGCCCGCCTCGAGGCCGCCGTCGCCGAGATGACCGGCAAGGAGGCCGGCCTGTTCGTGCCGACCGGCACGATGGGCAACCAGATCGCGCTCGCCGCGCACACGCGCCGCGGCGTCGAAGTCATCGCCCCGGTGGGCGCCCACGTCTACGAGTACGAACTCGGCTCGATGGCGAACCTCGCCGGCCTCATGCCGCGGCTGGTGCCCGCGCCGGGCGGCGTGCCCGACCCGGACGACGTGCGCGCCGCCGTCAGCCCGGGCCGCCACCAGGCCCCGACGGGCCTCATCGTGCTGGAGAACACGCACAACAAGGCCGGGGGCACCGTGGTGCCCCTCGCCGTCGCCCGTGCCGTGGCCGACGTCGCCCGCGACGCGGGCGTGCCGCTGCACCTCGACGGCGCGCGCGCCTGGAACGCCGCCGTGGCGCTCGGGGTCCCGCTCGCCGAGGTATGCGCGCCGTTCGACAGCGTCTCGCTGTGCCTCTCCAAGGGCCTGGCGGCGCCGATCGGCAGCGTGCTGGTCGGCAGCAAGTCGTTCCTGGCCGAGGCGCACCGCTACCGCAAGATGTACGGCGGCGGCATGCGCCAGGTGGGCGTGCTGGCGGCCGCGGGCCTCATCGCCGTCCGCGACATGGTCGAGCGGCTGGCCGACGACCACCGGCGCGCCCGCTGGCTGGCCGAGCGGCTCCAGGGCATCGACGGCGTCGGCGTCGACCTGGCCACGGTGCAGACGAACATGGTCTACCTGACCGTCGCCGACGCGCGCGGCTTCGTGCCGCTGCTCGAGCGCGAGGGGCTGCTGTGCAACGCGATGGGGGCCGGCGCCATTCGGCTGGTGACCCACAACGACGTGGACGATGACGACGTCGCGTACGCCGCCGACGCGGTCCGGCGCGCAGCGGCGGCGCGGGGTGGCGCTGCGGACCGCCGCGCCGCTGCGGACATGGCCTGAGCGTGCCGGACCCGAACGCGCCCCTGGACGGGCCGGCCGCCGGGGCGAGCGGCCGCGTCGCCCTCCTGGCGCACCCGGCCGGCCACTCCGTCAGCCCCGCCATGCAACGCGCGGCCTTCGCGGCGCGGGGCATCAGGGCGACCTACGACGCGCTCGACGTGGCGCCCGGCGACCTGGCGGAAGCCGTCGCCGCCCTGCGCCGAGGCCCTTGGTGGGGTGCGAACGTGACCGTCCCGCACAAGACCGCGGTCGTGCCCTGGATGGACGAGCTCACGCCGGCGGCGCAGCGTCTGGGCGCGGTCAACACGATCGTGCGGCGGGGCGAGCGGCTCATCGGCGACAACTCCGACCTCCCCGGCTTCATGCGCGCGCTGGCCGCCCTGGGCGTCGATCTCGCGGGGTCCAGCGTCGTGGTGATCGGCGCCGGTGGCGCAGCCCGCGCGGTGGTGGCCGGTCTCGCCGACGCCGGGGCCAGGATCGCGCTGCACAACCGCGGCACGGATCGCGCGCGGGCGCTGGTCGACTCGCTGGAGCTGCCGGACGTGACGTTGCTGGCGGCCGCGGCCCTGGAGGACGCGGTCGTCGGCTGCGAGCTGCTGGTGCAGACGACCACCGTCGGCATGGCGGGCGGCCCGCCGGGCTCGCCACTGCCCGACGGCCTGCTGCCCCACCACGGCGCCGTGGTCGACCTCGTCTACCGGCCCGCGGTCACGCCGCTGCTGGCGGCGGCCTCGGCGGCCGGGCTACGCGCCCAGAACGGCCTGCCGATGCTGGTGTATCAGGGGGCGCTGTCGTTCGAGGCCTGGACCGGTGTCGCCGCCCCCGTCGAGGCCATGGGCGCCGCCGCCGAGGCCGCCCTGGGCGGGCCGGGGCGTGGGTGGTCGGGCCCGCTGGCGGACGACGATCGACCGAGGGTAGGCTGAGGCGTGCGCATCGCCGTCCTGGCCGACGTCCACGGGAACCTGCCCGCGCTCGAGGCCGTGTTGGCCGATGCCGCAACCCACGGCGCGGATCGCTACGTCGTCAACGGCGACGCGGTCAACCGCGGGCCCCAGGGGGTCGAGGTGCTGCGGCGGCTGGCCACACTCGACGCCGCGTACACCCTCGGCAACCACGACGACCTGCTGCGGCGGCTCGTCGAGGACGACCCCACGCTGCCCTTCGACTTCCGGCACGGCGCCTTCTGGCGCGCCAACCGCTGGTGCGCGGACGACCTCGCCGCCGCCGGGCTGCTCGACGCCGTGCGGCGCTGGCCCATGACCGCGCGCATCGAGTTGCCGAACGCCCCCAGCCTGCTCATCGCGCACGGCAGTCCGCGCCACTACCGCGAGGGCTACGGCCGCCACCTCAGCGACGCCGTCATCTCCGAGATCGTCGAGATGCACCCGGCGGACGTGCTGGTGGGTTCGCACACGCACTGGCCGCTGCGCCATCGCTGGGGGCGCTACCAGGTCCTGAACACCGGCGCGGTCGGGGTGCCGTTCAACGGCGACGGCCGCGCGCAGTACCTGTGGCTGACCCTGGAGGACGGCGCCTGGACCGCCACCTTCCGGCGGGTCGCCTACGACGTGCGTGAGGCTCTGGCGGCGTACGAGTCCCGCGGCTACCTGGAGGCCGGCGGGCTGCTCGCGCGCCTGTTCCGCGACGAGGTGCGCGACGCCCGTTCCTACCTGGTTCCCTTCCAGATGTGGGCCGAGGCCCAGGGGGCCACGCTCGACGAGGCGGGCTTCGCCGCCTTCCGGGCGGCCCACCCCGAGCGTTTCGGGCCGCCGCGACCATGGCCGACGGCGACCGCCTCCGAGGAGCCGTGAGCGTGGTCCCCCCGGCGAGGGGCACGCCCGCCCCCGCGCCGCGAGCGGGACCGCGGAGCCGCTGGCGTAGCCTGGGCAACCTCTGGTGGGCGGTGCGGGGGCGCTGCCCGGCGTGCGGGGCGCGGGGGGCGTTCGTGGGCGCGTTCCGTCTGCGGGAGCGTTGTGCGGGCTGCGACGTCGTCTTCGAGCGCGACCCGGGGAGCTGGCTGGGCGCCACGGTACTGGCCTACGCCGCGGCCATCGTGGCGACGGCGGCCGTCGCGCTGTCGACGGTTCCGGGCCGCGGCCTCTACCGGGGACTCGAGGCGGTGCTCGCCCTGACCGCCGTCACGACGGTGCTGCTCACGTACCGGCCGATCAAGGGCGCCTGGTTGTGGCTGACGTGGGCGGCGGGCTGGGTGCACCGCGATGGGGAAGACCCGGATGCCGACGGACCGGCGCGCGCGTGACGACCGTGGAAGGCGCCGGGCCCTGGGCGCCAGCCCTGCGCGGCCTGACGATCGGCTTGCTGCTGTCGGTGACGACCCACGCGCTGGCGGCGCTGGCGGTCGTCACCATCGCGCCCCGCATCCCCGCCGAGCTCGGTGGGCTCGAGCTCTACGGCTGGATCTTCTCGGCCAACCTGCTGGCGTCGCTGCTCGGCGCGGTCTGGAGCGGCGGCGTGGCCGACCGGTGCGGCGTTCGCCCGCCGTTCGCGGGCGGTCTGGCGGTCTTCGGCCTGGGGCTGGCCGCGGCGGCGGTCGCGCCGTCGATGCTGTGGGTGGTCGCCGCCCGGGCGCTGCAGGGCTTCGGTGGTGGGGCCGTGACGACGTTGGTGTACGTCGCCCTCATCCGCGCGTACCCGGACCGGCACCGTGCCCGGCTGCTGGCGTACCTGTCGGCGGCGTGGGTCATGCCGGCGCTGGTCGGGCCGGCTCTGGCGGGCGCGTTGGCCGAGGCAGCGGGGTGGCGGGCCGTCTTCGCCGCCCTGCTGGGCGTATTGGCGCTGGTGGCATGGCTGACGTTGCCGCGCTTGGGGGCCACCGGTGCGTCCGCCGCCGTGGCCGCCGGTACCGCGCCCGCGGCGCGGCCGGGCATGGGGTTGTGGCCGGCGACGTACGTCGTCGCCGGGCTCGGCGCCGTGCTCACCGCGCTCTCGTGGTGGGCGGAGCGCGGGGTCGGGCCGGGCTCGTCGGTGGCGGTGCCGGTGATGGCCGGCGTGGTGACGCTGCTCGGCCTCGCGGTCGCCGGGCTCGGTCTGCGTGCGCTGCTGCCCGTGGGAACGCTGCGAATGGCGCCCGGCATCGGCGCGCTCATCGCCGCCCGCGCCGGCTTCTTCGCGGGCTTCATCGGCGTCGAGGCTTTCCTGGCGCTCATGCTGACCGACCTCCAGGGCCTGTCGTCGGCGGCCACCGGGGCCGTCATCGCCACGGGCGCGGTCGCGTGGACGGTGGGCTCGTGGTGGCAGGCGCGCCGAGACGGGAGCGACGAGGGCCGCGAAGCGCGCGGGCGCCGGGTGGTCATCGGGGTGAGCTTCCTGGGCGTCGGTCTGTCCCTGCAGGGCGTGGCCCTGGCCGGTGCCGGCGACGGCGCGGTCTGGGTGACCGCCGTCGCGGTGCTGGGGTGGATGACCGCCGGCTTCGGCATCGGCACGGCCCACGCCACGAGCTCGGTGTTCGCGTTCGCCCTGGCCGAGCGTGACGGGGTGGCCGCGGGCCGCGTCTCGGTGGCGCTGCAGCTGGCCGACAACGTCGGCGCGGCCTTCGTGACCGGGCTGGCCGGGGCTGCCCTGGCGTTCGTCACGGCCAGCACCGGGGAGGCCGCCACGTCGCAGGCGGCGGTCGCGGCCGCCTTCGCCGTCGCCTGGAGCGCGTGGCTGCTCAGCCTGGTGGCGGCGCGGCGGAACGCTCGGTCCACGCCAGCCGCAGCATCGCGATCGTGATGATCAGGAAGGCCACCGCGGCGAGGAACGGGATGCTGACGAAACCGAACCAGTCGATGTACTGGACGTTGCACGGCACGCCCGAGGCGCACGTGGCCGGTGGCGCCAGCCCAGGCACCTTCTGCAGCAGGTAGTGGTAGGTGGCGGTGCCCAGGCCGATGGCGGAGAGCGGCAGGACCGTGCGCCAGGCCAGCAGGTCCTGACGGAAGGTGGCGACGCCGAGGACGACGACCAGCGGGTACATGAAGATGCGCTGCCACCAGCACAGCGCGCAGGGGACGAAGGCGCGGACCTCGGAGAAGTACAGGGAGCCGACGGTGGCCGTGATGGAGACCAGCCAAGCCAGGTAGAGCCACACCCCGCGGGCGGCCACGGGATCAGTCGCGCAGCGCGGCGTCGAGCGCGGCCCGGACGGCGGAGGCCGAGGGGGTCTCGACCTTGACCCCGTCCACGAACACCGTCGGGGTCGCACGGGCCTCGAGGCGCACCGCGAGTGCCGCGTCGTCTCGCACGGCCTGCAGGCTGCTCGGGTCGGCGAGGCAGGCGTCCAGGGCGCCGGCGTCGATGCCGGGCGCGTACGTCAGCGCCAGCTCCACCGCGCGGCGGGCGTCGCCGAGCTGCTGCTGCGCCCGGTAGAGCGGCGTCTTCATCTCCCAGAAGGCGTCGTTGCTCTGCTGGAAGACGCACTCGCCGACGCGCGCCACGTGCTCCGAGGCCGTGACGGGCGCCACCACCGGCAGGTTGAAGTAGGCCACCCGCACGCGGCCGTCTTGCACGTAGTCGCGCCGGATGTCGGGCATGACGTTGAGCTCGAAGTTCTGACAGCCGGGACAGCGGAAGTCCTCGAACACCGCCATCGTGACGGGCGCGGACGCGTCGCCGAGCACCGGCTGCCCGCCGACGTCGATCTGAACGGCCGCCGCCGGTTGCGGCCGGGACGCGATCATCACGCCGGCGACGACGATGACGGCGAGGACGATGGTGACGAGCGTCAGGCGTTGCGGGTTCATGCGACCGATGGTACGACACCTGAGCCCGACCCCAGGTGGCGTGGGGTGCAGGCGCATCGCGTCATCGGTGGTTGTCGACGCCGTGGTAAGCGGCGAGGAACGCGCGCATGCCCTCGGGATCGACGTCCTCGAAGCGCTGCAGTCGCTGCCAGGCCGTCAGCGCGTAGCGCGTCGGCATCCCCTCGCGCGGCACGATGACCACGCGGCCGTACCCGCGGGCCACGTCCTCGAGGGCGGCGACGTGCGCGGCGTTCTCCTCCCGGGTACCGAGCGGGTACCAGAGGACGACGCCGCCGTCCTCCATGTTGTGCAGCAGACGCTGGTCGTGCTGCACCTCGAGATGGGCGCCCCAGGGGGCGAGCTCGGCGGTATGCCAGCCGGAGGTCGGCGGGTCGGAGTTGTACGCGGGCGTGTTGGCGCCCAGCGCGACGTGGATGTTCCCCTGGCTGCGGAAGCGTTCGCCGGGCAGACTCGCCTCGGCGACCACGTTGAGCGTCACCTGCAACGCCACGAGCGCGGCGAGCCCGGCGAGGCCGACGAGCCACGGACTGGGTAGGCCCTTGCGGCGGCGCTTCTGCGGGCCCGCGGGCATGCGCTCGGCGGCGGTCGGGGTCGACTTCTTCGCGGCGGCGGATCGTCGCTTGGCTTGGCCCATGGGGTCGCACGTTACGGTACGGGTGGCACATCCGCCGTCAAACCCGCGACGTGAACGTGATCCGCTGGTACTCGATGCCGTCGGGCGCGGCGACCGCGGTGTCCACCGGGGGCGCGCCCCCGGTGGGTGGCGCGAGGCGGCCCGCGCGTGGGGCGTCGCGTGGCCGGCCAGGTAAGCCAGCCCGCCGAACCGGCGGGGCGCGCTGCCAGACTGCGGGCGTCCACCACGCC
>JAHYJQ010000104.1 GCA_019429025.1 Trueperaceae bacterium
GGGCCGGCGGGCGGCGACGGAGCGCAGCACCGCCAGCGAGGTCTTCAGCGCGTCGATGCCCGCCTCGACCGACGCGATCCGCTGCTCCGCGCCGCGGGTCAGCTCGGCGTGGAACTGGAAGATCTCGGCCCTCCAGGCGTCGCTGCCGGCGCTGCGCCAGCGGGTGACGCCGCGGCCGTCGCGCAGGGTGACGTGGCTCGGCCAGTCGACCGTCACCAGCCCGTCGGGGCCGACGTAGGTGTGCCGTTCGACGGGTTCGACGCCGCTGGGGAGACCCCACGACACCTGCACCTGGCCGATCGAGCCGTTGGGGTAGGTGAGGGTGATCAGCGCGCTGTCGAGCGCGCGGTGGCGGATGTGCGCCACCTCGGGCTTGCCGTCGCTGAAGGTGTAGCCGAGCGCGCTCGCCTCGACCGGCTGCCCGCCGAGCACGTGGTCCCACACGTAGAAGAGGTGGCAGCACATGTCGATGATCGGCCCGCCGTTCGCCATGGCGTCGTGCATGAGGCGCTTGGGCCGGATGCCGGCGGTGATCGTCGCCTGCGCCAGCAGCGGCGTGCCGGCACGGGCGGTGACGCCCAGCAGCTGGTCGAACGCCGGATCGAAGCGGCGCATGAAGCCGATCCGCAGCTCGCGGCCCGCCGCCGCGGCGGCGTCGCGCATCGCGTACGCGTCCGACAGCTTCAGCGCGACGGGCTTCTCGCACAGCACGTGGGCGCCCGCCTCGAGGGCGAGGATGGCGTAGTGGGCGTGGAGGTAGGTCGGCGTGCAGACGCTGACGGCCTCGGGACCGAGCGCGAGGGCGTCGGTGGCGTCGCTGAACGCCTCGGCCCCCGTCTCGCTGGCGGCCAGCTCGGCCCGCGGGCGGTCGGGGTCGACGACCGCGACGACCCGGGCGCCCGCCGCCGCCCAGTGCCGGGCGTGGCGCGCGCCCATGTCGCCGGCGCCGATGACGGCGACGCGCAGGGGCTCGCCCGCGCTCACGACGCGTACCCCCGGTACCACTCGGGCGAGGCGCCGGCGACGCTGGGGGCGCCGCCGTAGCGGCGGTGGCGGTGCCACGGCCGGGCGCGCGCCACGATCCCGGCGAGCTGCGCGAGGTAGGGCACCGACCGCTCGCGCAGGCGCGCCTTGACCGCCTCGAGGTCGGGGTAGGCGGCGAGCGCGTCGTACCAGACCGCGCGGCCGGCCAGCACGCCGGAGGCCCCGGCATCGACCGCGAGCTCGACGTTCAGCGCGAACTCGCGCGGCCCGACGCCGGCCGACAGCAGCACCCACGGCACCGGCGAGGCGGCGTCCATCGCCGCGAGGTGGGCGCGCGTCTCGTCGAGGTCGTGCACGGCCTCGCGCGCCACGCCGTCGAGGGCGCCGGCGTGGAAGCCGTCCACGCGCTTCAGCTCCACCGGGAACTCGAGCTTCATGAGGTCGACCCGGAAACGCGGGTCGGCGTAGCGGCGCAGCGAGCCGAGCACGTGCTCCGGCTTCGCGCGGGCGTACGCCGCCGAGCCGGGGTCCTCCCCCGGCAGCGGGTACACGAGCAGCTCGAGCACGAAGGGCAGGTCGTGCTCGGCGCAGGCGCGGCCGACGGCCTCGACGAAGGCGTCCTGGTGGGCCTGGGTGGCCTCGCTGAGGTCGGGGCGGTGCCAGGCCAGCAGCTTGACGCCCATGGCTCCGCTGCGGCGGATCTTCGCGACGCTCCAGCCCTCGATGGCGTGCGAGCGGCGCTCCCCGCCCACGAGCTCGAAGCCGTAGTCCTCCAGCGTGGAGATCAGGCCGACGCGCCCGGGCACGGCGCGCAGGTGGTGCGGGTGCGTCCACACCGGGTCCATGAGGACCGCGCTGGCGTGGGGCGCGAGCACCTCCACCAGGGCGCCCTTGACGGCGGCGACCTCGTCGTAGCCGACCTCGCTCGGGTCGCGGTCGCCGTGCCGCGCCAGGGCGGCGAAGATCGGCGGGCGCTGGTCGACCGCGATCATCGTGAAGCGCCCGTGGTCGTCGGCCAGGGTCGTCAGCGCGCGCAGCTTGCCGGCGCTGAGGGCGTGGTGGGGGACGGGATCGGGGGAGCTCATGCAGGGCCTCCGGGTTGGGCGCGCGAGCGCCCGAGGTGCGCAGGCGGCGGTAGGCGGTCGGCCAGGGCCCGCGCGGTGGGCAGGTCGGGCAGGGCCGCGCGGCCCTCGCCCGCGCAGCGTAAGGCACCGACGGCGGTCGCGAGCCGGACCGCTTCCGCGACCGCGAGCCCGCCGGCGATGGCGGCGGCGTAGGCGCCGTGAAAGGCGTCGCCCGCGCCGTTCGACTCCACGACCGCGACGCGCGGCGCGGCCTGCCGCCAGACGTCGTGGCCGTCGTCCCACACGCAGCCCAGCGGCCCGAGGGTGACGGCGACGAGCTGCTCGGGGCGGTCGCGCAGGGCGGCGGCCGCGCGGACGGCGGTCGCGACGGCGTCGCCCGTGGCTTCGTCCGTGGCGCCGCCCGCGGTGTCGGCCGCCTCCGCAGCGGACGCCCCGACGGCCTCGCGCCCGGCCTCCTCGCTGGCGACGAGGTGGTCGATGCGCGCGCGCAGCTCGGGGTGCCGCAGGTCGCCCCAGTCGCCGACGCTGGGCACGCCGTGGGCGGCCGCCCAATCGACGGCGCGGGCCGCCAGGCGCGGGTGGCGCCCGTCGACCAGCACCGCGCCCACGCCCGCGAGCCCGGCCCAGTCGTGCGCCGCGGGCTCGTCGGCGAGGCCGTGCCCGCGGTACGGGAAGATGTAGCGCTCGCCGTCGGGCGCCACGAGCACGGCGCTGACGAACGAGCGCGCGCCCGGCGGCGCGTGGCAGCCGGCGAGGTCGACGCCGTAGGCGCGCAGCTCCGCGGCGTTGGCGCGGCCGTCGTCGTCGTCGCCGTGGATGGCCCACAGCCGCGCCCGGGCGCCGAGCCGCGCGATGGCGACGGCGGCCGTGGCCGCCGGCCCGCCGCCGTCGGCGCGGTAGCCCTCGGCGTGGGTGCGCGAGACCGCCGGCGGGAAGCGCTCCACGCGCCACACGTGGTCGCGGCACGAGAGCCCCACGCAGGCGACGGCGGGCGGGGCGACGCCCCAGCCGTCGCTCACCCGAGGCCCCCCCGCGGGCCCGCCGGCAGCGCCGTGGCGCCGAGACGGTCGCACAGCTCGAGGAGCGCCTCGCGGCGATCGCCGGCCGCGAGCGCCAGGTGGTGGGGGAGGCGGTGGTCGAGGATGCCAGCGACGGCGCGCTCGGCGCTCACGCGCTCGCGCGACCAGGTCAGCTCGCCCCACCAGCCGCGCACGCCGTCGAAGGACGGGCCGCGGGCCTCCAGGACGCGGCCGCCGATGACGACGGCCGCGAGGGCGCCGTCCGCGGTGGGCAGCAGGCGGAGGGCCGTGGCGGGGCCGGGGGAGAGCGTCTGGTCGCGCACCACGCCCAACCCGTCGCGGTTGAAGTGGGTCGTCAGGCGCGTCCCGGGCGCGGCCGCGAGGGCCCGCGGCGCGTTGCCGCAGTGCCACAGCAGCAGCGCGTCGCGCTCGCGGTCGAGGTCGGAGAGGTCGAGCAGCGCGGCGGGGGCGTCGGCGACCGCCTGCAGCACGCGCATCGACAGCGCACCCCAGACGTCGCCCTCGCAGGCGGCCGGGGTGCGCCGGTCCGCCGCGCGGCCCATCGCGGCGCAGGCCATGGCGCCGCAGGCGTCGGGCAGCTCCGGCCAGCAGCGCACGGCCAGCGCGTTGGCGCCGACGTCGTGGGCCATGGCGGCGAGCGCCAGGTCGATGCGGGCGCCGCGGACGAGGTGCTCCCAGGGGGCGTCGAGGGGCTCCTCGGCGCGCCACGCCTCGGCGTGGGCCTCGGCTGCCTCCTCGTCGACCGCGGCGACGCGGTCGAACAGGTCGGCGAGCGTCCGCTCGACGACCTCGGCGCCGAGGGGCGGCGGCGGCAGGTCGAGGCCGTAGAAGCCGGGCGCCGTTCCGCCGATCGCCAGGACGCGGGCGGTCGCGAGCGCCATGGCGCCGCGCTCGGCCGCGATCAGGGTGGACAGGCGGGACCGCAGCGCCGGGTCGTCGGCGTCGCCGTAGCACCAGCCGACGCGGCCGCGGGCGCCGCCCAGCGGGCCCTCGGCGAACGACAGGGTCATGTTGAGGCCGCACAGGCTGTTGAGCGGCAGGGGGCCGCTGACGCCGTCGGGCCCGCCCGCCTTGGCGCCGGCGGACTCCGGCACCGCCCACAGCACGACGCGTGGGGCGGCGGTGAGCAGCGGCGCCAGCAGGTCGCCGGTGGCGAAGGTCGCGTGCTGGACGACCAGCAGGTCGAGCCCGAGGGCCTCCAGGCGGCGCCCGGCGGCGGCGGCCTCGGCCGCGTCGCGCACGGCGCCCTCGTCGCCGACGAGGTCCGCGCCCTCGCCCGGCGCCAGTGCCGCCAGGACGGCGCGCGCCCGCTGCGCGACGGCGTCCCCGTCGCCCTTGAACGCGGGCCGCACGACGGCCACGAATCCGAGCCTCAGTGGTGTCATCCCTTCACCCCCCCGGCCGTCAGGCCGGCGATGATCTTCTGCTGGAAGAGCAGGATCAGTGCCACCAGCGGCAGCACCCCGACGGTGATCGCCGCGCTGATGGTGGCCCAGGGGAAGGCGAACTCGCCCTGGTACATCGTGATCCCGACCGGCACCGTGCGCATGTTCTGCGCGGTGTTGAAGGTCAGCGCCAGCAGGAACTCGTTCCACGAGTTGACGAAGATGATGATCGCCGCCGTCACGACGCCGGGCGCCGAGACCGGCGCGATCACCTTGAACAGCGCCTCCACCCGCGTGCAGCCGTCGACCAAGGCGGCGCTCTCGAGGTCGCGTGGGATCAGCTGGAAGAAGCTGGTGAGGATGAGCGTGGCGATCGGTAGCGACAGCGCGACGTAGGGGATGATGAGCGCCCAGTAGGTGTTGAGCAGGTTGGGCGTGCGCACCTCGGTCGGCATGAAGGTCATGCCGAGGTCGTGCAGGAACGCCACCAGGGGCGACAGCAGGGGGACGTCCATGCCGAGGAACATGCGGTACAGCGGCACCAGCAGCACCAGCGCCGGGAACATGCTGGTCATGACGATGCCGGTCAGCAGGGCGCGGCGGTAGGGCATGTTCAGGCGCCCGAGCGCGTAGCCGGCGAGGGCGGCGATGAGCACGCAGGCGACGGTCGCCGAGACCGACACGACCGCGGAGTTGAGCATGAAGCGGGCGAAGGGCAGCTGGTCGAACACCTGCACGTAGTTCCGGAAGGTGATCGCCTCGGGCCAGTAGGTGATCGGGATGCGGATGAGCTCGTTCTCCTCCTTGAGCGAGGTGAGCATCATCCACACCAGCGGGAAGGTGCCGTTGATCACGAGCAGCGCGGTGCCCACGACGACCGCGATGCGCATCGGGATGCCATGCCGTTGTCGTCGCATCAGTCCTCCGCGTAGATCCACCGCAGGTAGAGCACGGTGATGGCGAGGCTCATGCCGAAGAGGGCGACGGCCAGGGCGGCCGCGTAGCCGAGGTTGAGGCTGTTGGTGGTGTTCGACACGTAGATGCCGAGCGTCTCGAGGGTGCGCCCGGGGCCGCCCTGGGTCATGGCGTAGGGGATGTCGAACGTCTGGATCGCCGTCAGCGTGCGGAAGATCAGCGCGACGGCGATCGACGGCCGCAGCAGCGGCAGGGTGATCGCCCAGAAGCGCTGCCAGCGGCTGGCGCCGTCGACCATGGCGGCCTCGTAGAGGCTCTCGTCGATCGACTGCAGGCCCGCTAGCAGGATGAGCCCGACGAACGCCGAGGTCGCCCAGACGATCGTGATGTTCGCCGCCCAGACCGCGGGCTCGGCGCGAGAGAGCCACAGCGGGCCCGCGATGCCGACGCGCCCCAGCAGGTCGTTGACGACGCCGTTCGTGTAGTTGAAGAGCCAGGCGAACATGACGCCCACCAGCACGCGCGGCATCGCCCAGGGGATCAGCAGTGCGATGCGCACCAGCCAGCGCCAGCGCGACTCGACGTTGGCCAGGAGCGCCAGCGGCAGGCCGACGAGGAACGACCCGGCGACGCTGGCGACGGTGATGATGAGCGTGATCGAGAAGGCGTTCCAGAAGCGCGCGTCGTTCCAGCGGCCGGCCTCGCCCGGGTGGTAGCCCATCCACAGGCCGGCGACGAGCACGGCGATGACGGTCCAGACGAGGGCCGTGCGCCAGCGCGCCAGGCCCCGGGCGGCGCCCCACCAGAGCCCCGCGGCGCCGGCGAAGGCGAGCAGCCGCCAGCCGAGGAGGTGGCGAACGTCCCAGGTCATGTCGCTGCCCCACAGCATCCGCTGGTAGTGCTCGAGCCCGATGAACGGGCGCCCGCGGGCGGGGACGTTGAGGCGCTCGAAGTGGAGCGACTGCCACAGGACCTGGGCGATCGGCCAGAACATGACCAGCGCCAGCACCAGCGCGGCCGGGATCAGCAGGATGAGGCCGAGCTGGGCCTCCGTCGGGTTGCCGGAGCGCAGGCGGCGCCAGAAGCCGGGCCTGCGGTAGGCGTGGGGCGTGGTGAGGGCCAACGGGGAACCGTCCTTGTGAAGATAGGGTGCGCCGGCCGACCAGGTCGGCCGGCGCCAGGGGGCCATCAGTCGGCGGTCAGAAGTCGAGCGCCTCCTCGACGCCGCGCTGCATCTCCTGCAGCGCCTCGTCGGCGCTCAGTTGGCGCGCGAAGAAGGCGTTCATCGGGAAGCGGATCGCCTGCGAGACGTCGTTGTAGAACGGCGTCACGGGCCGCGAGCGGGCGTTCACGATGACGTCGTAGAAGTCGCCGAAGTGCGGGGCCGCCGCGAGGACGGCGGGGTCGGCGTAGAGCGACTCGCGGGCGGGGATGTTCGACGCCTCGACGGCCAGCGTGCGCTGGCTGTCGGGGCTGGCGAGGTACTCGAGCAGCCGCCAGGCGGCGTCCTTTTTCTCGCTGTAGGGGTTGATGGCCCACTGCCAGCCGCCGATGCAGGTGGCCGAGTCGAAGCCCTCGAACGAGGGCAGCGGGGCGACGCCGACCTTGCCGGCGACGACGGTGTCCTGCGGGCTGTTGCCCTGGAAGTGCGCCCAGGCGTAGCCCCAGTTCAGCATGAAGACGACGTTGCCGGCCTGGAACTGCTGGCGTGAGAGGTCGGTCGACATCTCGGCGATGTTCTGCACGGTGATGCCGCTGGCCAGCGTGTCCTCGTACCAGGCCATCGTGCGCTGCGCCTCGGGCGTGACAAGCGTGACGTTGCCGTCCGCGTCGACCCAGTTGCCGCCGGCGGACCACAGCGCCTCGAGGAAGGTGCAGATCGTGCCCTCGCCCTGGAAGCCCTGGTAGTTGAAGCCCTGCAGGTTGGCGTCGCCCTCCTGCTGCTGGATCGTCAGCGCCATCGTCTTGAGCTCGTCCCAGGTCGTCGGCGGCTCGAAGTCGTACTTCTCGAGCAGGTCGGCGCGGTAGTAGAGGAACTGGGCGTCGGTGAAGGCCGGCAGCGCGTAGAGCGTGCCGTCGATGAGGTTGGCCTCGATGGGTCCCGGCAGGAAGTCGTCGAGGTAGGCCATCATCGCGGCCTCGGAGTCGAAGAACTGGTTGAGCGGCTCGGCCCAGCCCGAGGCGGCGTACTGCGCGGGCCTCACGACGTCGATGAGGAAGATGTCGATCTCGCCGCTGCGGCTGGTGAGGACGGTGTTGAGGTACTGCTGCTGGACGTCGCTGGTGGCGCCGCCGACCTCGAAGGTCGCGGCGACGTCGGGGTTCGCGGCGTTGAACTGCTCGAGCAGCGGGCCGATGACGTCGGGGCGCTGCTGGCCGCCGATGAACACCTTGAGGGGCGTCTGGGCGAGGCCGCTCGCCACGAGGGCGAGGGCGGCGATGAGGGCGAGGGTGCGGCGCATGGGGCCTCCTTGGGAATGGGGTCGAACGTTGGGGCGGGCGCGGTCGTTTTTCGCGGGTCGCACCTCCTGCTCAGGGCGCCGGGCCGACGGAGCGGCGCGGGACGAAGGTCGAGGTCAGCGTGGGGGAGACGGTGGAGGTCGTGATGCCGAGGCGGCGTGCGAGCCGCGCCATGGCCGCGGCGCCCAGCTCGCGGGCGCACTGCCGAACGCTCGAGAGGCCGGCCCAGCGCGCGGCGGGGGCGTCGTCGAAGCCGACGAGCGAGACGTCGGCCGGCGCATCGAGGCCCAGCTCGCGCAGCGCGTCCCAGGCGCCGAGCGCCATGAGGTCGTTGCCGGCGACGAGCGCGGTGGCGCCGCCGCGCCCGAGGCGACCGCCGCGCACGAGCGCGCGCGTCGCGCGGCCGGCCTCCTCGAAGCCGTCGTTGCCCGCGACGACGTCGGCGGGCGCGATGGCGATGCCGGCCTCGCCGGCGAGGCGCCGCCAGCGCTCGGCCCGCTCGCGGGCGTAGCGCCAGCTCTGTGGCCCGGTGAGCAGCGCCGCGCGCCGGTGCCCGAGATCGCGCAGCCGCGCGACCGCGTCGGCGATGCCGGGGAGCTCGTCGGTGGCGACGAAGGGCACCGCGCACGGCACCGCCGGCGGGTGGACGAGCACGACGGCGCGCCCCTCGCGGTGGAGCGCGTCGAGGGCAGCGGCGTCGCTCGGGCGCAGGCCCTGGCCGAGCGCGATGACGCCGTCGACGCGCGCGCCGCGGAGCCAGGCGGCGGGGTCGGGCTCGACGTCGGTCCACACCACCAGCGGCCAGCCGAGCGGCTCCGCCACGCTGGCGACGCCCTCGAGGAGTTCGTGGAAGTAGGGGTTGCCGAACACGAAGCGCGAGGTGCGCGGGAGCATGAGGCCGATGGCCTCGGCGCGCCGGCGCGTCAGCGTGCGGGCGGCGAGGTTGGGCCGGTAGCCGACCTCGCTCGCGAGCTGCTGCACGCGGGCGCGCGTCGCGGGGCCGATCTGCCGGTCGTCGCGCAGGGCGCGCGACACGGTCGAGCGGGCGACCCCGAGTCGGTCGGCCAGGTCCTGTAGCGTGACCTGCGGCACACGGCTCCCTTCAGGCGGCGGCATGCTACTCGCAATCGGTTGCGACGAGTCTAGCACGCGCGCCGCGCGAGGGTGCCGGTGTCATCCGGCGGCGCGCGGCCGCGCGCCACGGCATGGCCTTGCGGCCGGTCACTCCCAGCTGTCGAGGCTGCCGCGCAGCTTGCGCCGGTCGGAGCGCGCGTAGCGCCGCGCCATGTCGAGCGTGGCGTGGCGCAGGTGGTCCTGGACCTGGCCGAGGTCGCCGGTCTGGCGGTAGAGCTTGGTGCCGGCGGCGTGGCGCAGCGCGTGGACGCCCTTGAAGCGCACCTCGGCGCGCAGGCAGAGCGCCTTGAGCCGGCGGTAGACGCCGTACTGCGAGCGGAGCCGCAGCACGTGCGGCTCGCCGTCGGCCTCGGCCAGGCGCAGCCTGCGCCACTGCTCGAGCTCGGCCGCGAGGCGCGGCGTCAGCTGGACGAGCGCCGTCTTGTTGCCCTTGCCGGCGCGCACCAGCAGCTCGCGGGCGCCGGGCTCGACCTCGTCCCAGCGCAGCGCGAGCATCTCGCTGACGCGCAGGCCGGCGTGGGCGCCGAGCAGCAACAGCACCCGGTCCTGCGGCTCGTCCGCGCGGCCGAGTAGCTCGATCAGCTCGAACTCCGTGTAGACCTTGAGGCCCGCGACGTCCTCCTCGCGGTTGGTGTCGCGGCCCGTGCGCACGTCGCGGAAGGGATCGGCCTCGGTGGCGCCCGCCCAGCGCAGCGCGTCGTACAGCGCGCGGGCCGCCGCGAGGCGCAGCTCGACGGTCGCGGGGGCGAGCGGGCCCCTCTTCGGCCTGCGGCCGCGCTTGCCGTCCTCGCCGGCGGCGAGCACCGGCTCCCGGTCGCCCGCGCGCAGGCGCTGGACGTACAGGGCGCCGGCGTCGCGGGCGGGGCGGAGCAGCGACTCGCCCGACCACAGCGTCAGCAGCTCGACGATGCCGCGCCTGTAGGCCCGCAGCGTGTGCTTCGAGGTGCCGACGCCGCTGGCGCCGTGCAGGGTGAGGTGCGCCTCGGTGAGCCGCCAGAGCCGCTCCAGGTCGCGCTGGCCCGCGGCCTCGACCGCATAGCGCCGGAGCGCGGCCTCGCCCCACAGGTGCAGTTGCTCGGCCCGGGCGAGGGGGTCGCGGTGGCCGGCGGTCGCGAGGGTCACGAGGGTTATCAAACACCGCGAGCGGCTTCGGCCGTGTGAGGGACGCCACGCCGTCATCCGCCGGCCCCGTGCGCTCACCGATGCCCCACTCGGCTGGCCGTACCATTTCTGTGACGATGTGATAGACTTCTGACATGGACACCGAAGACCTCCAGAGCAGGGAAGAGCCGGCGCAGGCCGCGGGGCAGCGTGCGCCCGCCGAGCCAGGCGACGCCTACCAGCGCGCCCGGGCCCAGGCGCGAGCGGCGGTCAGCGATGGCCTCCTCGACCTCGCCGACGCCCGCCTCGCGGAGGAGGG
>JAHYJQ010000105.1 GCA_019429025.1 Trueperaceae bacterium
CGGGATCTGGCCCGCGCCCGACGAACCCGCGTGCTCCTGCAGCGCCAGGACGGCATTCTCGGTGTTCAGCGTGATCAGCTGGAAGGACGAGATGCTGGGCAGCGCGTAGCGTACGGCGGCCTCGAGCTCCTTGCCGCCGGTCTCGAAGGGTGGGAACTCGACGGGGTCGACCGCGATCGGCTCCCCGGGCACGCGCAGGCCCAGGTCGATCGTCCGCTCCGCGCGCCAGTACAGGTTCTCGAACACCAGCTTCAGCGAGCCGATCGCCGGGGCGCTGACGCTAAGCGTGTAGCGGCCCTGGGCGTCGGTGCAGGTGCGCGCCACGAAGTCCTCGGACGGCGCCTGGCAGCCCGCGGCGGTGGCGCTGGTGCTCAGCAGGCTGCTGCCGCCGCCCTCCGGCACGAAGACGACCGCGCCGGCGACGGCTGCGCCGTCGGCGTCGAGCAGCTGGCCGGTCAGGTCGACCTCGAGGAGGCCCGCGACGTCGCAGGCGGCGAGGAGGAGGGTGAGGCCGACGAGCATGACGGCGGCGGGGTGAAGGCGGTGGGGACCCGGCATGGCGCTCCTTCATGTGGCTCCGCCGGCGATGCCGGCGAGGCGCACGGCGTCCGGTGGGGACGCGCAGAGGGGATATCCGAGCACCTTGCCAGAGTTTGGGTGGCGCGTCAAGTGCGGGTGTGGGGCGGGGTCCGCTTTCGTGCGAGCTCGGGGGCCGTGTGCTGGCCGAGCGCGGGGTCACCAGAGGCAGACGAGGCCGTCAAGGGCGCGGAGGCGCGTGTCCTTCGTGACGAGCGCCGCGCGGTGCGCGAGCGCGGTGGCGGCGATGAGCCGGTCGGCGGGGTCGGCGTGGAACGGTTCGATCGCTACCGACGCCATGGCGATGTGTGGGGTGACCGGGAGGAAACGGAATCCGGGCAACGTCTCGCAGTGGCGCACGAGTTCGGGGATCTCCAACGCGAGCTCGAGACGGCCCTTCTTCGCGAGCATGGCTGCCTCCCAGACGCTGATAGCCGACACGCCTAACCGCCCGTCGTCCAGTGCGCCCGCGAGCACCTCCTTGGCCGCCGAACTCAGCGCCGCGTCACCACTGATCCACCATAGCCAGGCATGCGTGTCGGCAACGATCACGTACCCGCCTCCCAATCGTCAACGGCCACGGGCTCGGTGGGGTCGTCGTAGCGGATGACGCAGCCGCGCAGGGCCGCGAGCGCCACCTCAGCCGGCGCATAAGGCTCGATGCGCAGGACGGGGCGCCCGCGGTCGGTGAGGATCAGCGCTTCACCGGTCTCCTCGACCTCCCGCAGGTAGGCGAGTGCGCGCGGCTTGAACTGCGATTTCGACAGGGTCTTGGGCACGGGGTGGTCCTCCGCGGACATCATAGACCATGGTCACAGACCGTGGTCATATACTGGGTCGTGGGCCGATGGGTCGTGGGCCTTGGCCGAGGCGCCTGAGCCCGCCGTGTCGTGACCGATTGCCACCGATCCATGCCCGAGCGGCTGGATCGCGGGTCCTGAACCGCGGACGCAGGCTGCCGACGTGAGCCAGCCGTTGCGACGCCAGGAGTTCCTGAGCCACTTAGCCTGATGTCAGGCCGTTCGAGGCGGCATCTCGAAGGAGGTCCAACCTATGCGCACGACCGTCACCATCCCCTCGGACGTCATGGACGAGCTCATGGAGATCGCCGGCACCGACGACCGCACGAAGGCGGTCGAAATCGCGATCCGCGAGCACGTGAAGCACCTCAAGACCCAGCGCCTCATCGCCCTGCGAGGAACCGTCGACATCGCCGAGAACGACGAGATCGAGTCTTGGGACGACGTCGGGATTCGTGACGCGTGAGCCGGCAAACGGCGGGGAAACCTGGCTGACCTAACGGCCGCCGGCGCGGCCGGCACGGTCCGTGTCGGTCATCGACGCCGGGTGGTCACGGGTGCCATGACCGATTGCCGCTTGGCGGCGACGAGCCTCGGATCGACGTCATCGGAGGTCGTCGGCCAGTCATCAGCGAACGCGTGCTCGGCCCAGAACGCGGCTTCCTCGGCCTCGGTCGCGAACGCCGGGACGTCATCGGGCGAGTGAACGAGCTTCATGCGTTTCATCGGTTCCGCCTCCCTTCGCGGGTCCACAATGCCAGCACGCCCAGCATAGCGATGGCCGGCACCGCCGCCAGCGCCACCCCCACCCGCAGGCCGATCTGCTCCGGCGTGAGGTCGCCGGCGAGCCAGGCGGGCGCCGCGCGCACCTGGTCGGCCGCGACGCCCACCATCCAGGGCATGAAGCCGGCGCCGGTGTGGCCCGCGGCGGCGAGCAGCGCGAAGAGCGAGGCCCCGGCCAGCGGGAAGCGCGCGGACGCGAGCGACACCACGCCTGGCCACAGCAGGCTGGTGGCGAGGCCCGCGGCGGCCACGGCCGCGAGCGAGAGCCACACGGTGCCGGCGAAGGCCATCAGCAGCGCCGCGCCCGCCGAGGCGATGGCGCCGCGGCGCATGAGCGGCACCAGGCCGGCCTCGTTGCCGCGCAGGCCGAACCACAGCCGCCCCACGATCATGCCGACGCCGAACGACCCGAGGCCGAGCAGGTCGGCCGTCAGCTTGTCGACGCCCAGGCCGCGCTCGGCGAACGCGGACGCCCACTGCGCCAGCGACACCTCGGTGGCCCCGGCGAGCAGGATGGCGGCCAGCGCCAGCCAGGTGGCGCGCGTGCGCAGCAGGTCGCGCACCCGCGTGCGGCGGCCGACCTCGAACATCGGCGGCAACCGGATCGCCGCGAAGGCGAACGCGTTGAAGGCCGGCACGATCGACCAGCCGAGCATCATCCACGGCCAACGATCGGTGCCGAGGGTGAAGAAGAGCAGCGCGGTCGTCACCGTCACGATCACCTTGCCGATGGGGTAGAAGGCGTGCAGCAGCTGCATCATCGCCGCCTTGCGCTCGCCGGGCGTGCGCTCGACGATGGGGCTGATGATGACCTCGAGCAGGCCCGAGCCGATCGAGAACACGACCGTGCCGAGCATGAGCCCCAGGTAGGGGTCCGCCATGCGGAAGGGCGCGAGCGCGAAGATCCACAGGCCGATGACCGCGAAGACGTTGGCCACGACCGCGAGCGCCTTGGCGCTGACCCGGTCGACGATGCCGGTGGAGACGAGATCGGTGAGCATCTGGCTGGCGAAGTTGACCAGCACCAGGCGCCCCACCTGCTCGAAGCTGAGGCCGAACTGGCCGGCCAGCGTCACGAACAGCAGCGGCGTGAGGTTGACGAGCATCGCCTGCACGAACATGCCGGTGTAGCAGGCGCGCAGGATCGCCTTGGGACGCAGGCCGCCGACGACGGTGGTGGGTGGCACGGGGGGATCGTACCGCCGGCGGGCTTGCCGGTGTTTCCCGTCCTCGCCGATGGGGCTGCGGTCGGGCGCGGCCGGGGCACCGCGCGGGCCGGCCATTGCCTACCAAAGCTAGGTCGATCACCATTGCGGTGACGAGAGTCGATCGATAGCATTGCGTATGATGACTTCGGAGGCAGAAGTGGATACCATCACGATCTCCCCGAAGTTCCAGGTGGTGATCCCGAAGCGGATCCGTGAGGCCATGGCGTTGCGGCCGGGCCAGAGGTTGCTCGCCGTGCAGGTCGGCGACCGCATCGAGCTCGTCCCGCTGGCCGATGCCAAGTCCCAGCGCGGGTCGCTGCGCGGCATCGAGACCGACGTGCCGCGAGAGGACGACCGGTTGTGAACGTCGTCGACTCGTCCGCGTGGCTCGAGTACTTCGCCGACGGACCGAACGCGGACGTGTTCGCCGAGGCGATCGAGTCGCCGGAGGACCTGGTCGTGCCGGCCATCAGCGTCTTCGAGGTCTTCAAACGCGTCGCGCAGCAGCGCGGTGAGCGGGTAGCCCTCGGTTACGTGGGCGTGTTGTTGCGGTCGCGCGTCGTCGACGTGACGGCGGAGCTGTCGGTCGAGGCCGCCAGGCTCGCTCTCCGCCTTGGCCTCCCCATGGCGGACGGCCTCATCCTCGCGACGGCGCGAGCCCATGGCGCGACGCTGTGGACGCAGGACGCCGACTTCGACGGCGTGGACGGCGTGCGTTACGTGCCGGCGGCCAGGACTGGCTGAGCCGGTTCCGGGGGGTGCCCAACGCTGCCCCCCCGCACGCGCCTGGTACGGTCACGCCGAGCCCCTCGCCCCGCCGCCCCGCCCGGGAGGTACCCGCATGACCGTCGCCGACGTCTTCGTCTCCCTGCTCTTCGCCGGCCTGCTGCTCGTCGCCGCCAAGCTCCTGCGCCAGGCCGTGCCGCTCTTCCGGACGCTGTTCCTGCCCGCCTCCGTCATCGCCGGGGTGCTGGCGCTGCTGCTGGGCCCGCAGGTGCTGGGTCGGTTGCCGCTGCCCGGTGACGGGCTGCTGCCGTCCGCCGTCCTCGACGCCTGGTCGGGCCTGCCGGGCCTGCTCATCAGCGTGGTGTTCGCGGCGCTGTTCCTCGGCAAGCAGATCCCGGGCCTGCGCGAGATCTGGCGCATCGCCGGGCCGCAGGTCGCGCTCGGACAGGCGATCGCCTGGGGCCAGTACGTGGTGGGGCTGCTGCTGGCGATCGCGGTCCTCACGCCCGTGTTCGGGCTGCCGCCGCTCGCGGGCGCGCTCGTGGAGATCGGCTTCGAGGGCGGCCACGGCACCGCGGCCGGCCTGGCCGACACCTTCGCGTCGTTCGGTTTCCCGGAGGGCGGCGACCTCGCCCTCGGCCTGGCCACCGTCGGGCTGGTGGCCGGCGTGCTGCTGGGGACGGTGCTGGTGAACTGGGGCGTGCGCACGGGGCGCATCACGCTGAGCGAGGCCGGCGACCCCGTGGCGGGCGCCCGGGCGGCCACCGACGACGACCTCGACGACTTCGAGGAGCGCGAGCGCGACGAGCGCCAAGCGTCGCAGACGACCGACCCGCTGTCGATCCACGTCGGCTACGTCGCCGTCGCCATCAGCCTCGGCTGGCTGCTGCAGCAGGCGCTCGCCTGGGTCGAGCGCGCCACCTGGGGCGGCGACGGCGGCGTCGAGCTGCTCGTGCACCTGCCGCTCTTCCCGCTCGCCATGCTCGGCGGCGTGGCGCTGCAGCTCGTCCTCGATCGCAGCGGCCGCGGCGAGCTCGTCGACCGGCGGCTCATGAACCGCATCAGCGGCTTCGCGCTCGACGTCATCATCGTGGCGGCCCTGGGCACGCTGTCGCTCGACGCCCTGGGCGGCAACCTCGCCCCGTTCGCGCTGCTGGCGCTGGCCGGCATCGCCTGGAACGTCGCGGCCTACCTGCTGCTGGCGCCGCGCATCGTGCCCGAGCACGCCTACGAGCGCGGCCTCGGCGACTTCGGGCAGTCGATGGGCATGACGGTCACGGGCCTGCTGCTCATGCGCATCGCCGACCCCGGCAACCGCTCGGGCGGGCTGGAGGCGTTCGGCTACAAGCAGCTGCTGTTCGAGCCGGTGGTGGGTGGCGGGCTCTTCACGGCCGCGTCCGTCCCGCTCATCGCGCAGTTCGGGCCGCTGCCGGTGCTCATCGGCACCGGCGCGCTCACGGTGTTCTGGGTGGTGTTCGGGGTGCGGACGTTCGGGGGCGTCGAACGCTGAGTCAGGGTCGCGATGCGGGATCGCCGACGGGGTCGTCGAGGTCCGTCCAGGCTTCCAGCGCAGCGGTTTCGAAGTCGTCGTATAGGTCGACGCCGGTACCGCTCATCGCATCGGCGTAGGCGCCGATGGCTGTCGCGGGTGCCGTCGGCCTGTCTTGCTCGGACGCCGATCGCTTGCCAGGTTCGTCGTCCATACCGTCACTCATGATGACAGAAGAGCGCGCGAAGGTGACCCCGGGACTCGCGTCGGATCATCTACGCAGCGTGATACGGCGTTTCACCCATCTGATGATGAACCTGCTATCATCGAGCCCTGGAAGGGGGTGCGCGATGCGTGCCACGATCACGATCGACGATCGGCTGGTGGCGGAGCTGCTCCAGTTCGCCGGAACGTCCAACCGCACAGCTGCCATCAACGCGGCCGTAGAGGACTACGTCCGGCGGGCCAAGATCGAGGGCCTCATGGCGCTCGCCGGTCGCGTCGACATCCTGTCGAACGAGGAGATCGAGGCGGCCGACATGGCACAGGCGGAGGCCTGGAACCTGGCCGATCGCGAGGCGCTGGTGGGCGATGCCTGAGGCCGTCCTCGTCGACACGAGCGCTTGGGTCGCGTACTTCCGCGGGGTGGAGCCCGCGCGCTCGGCCGTGCTCGCGTTGCTGGCGGAGGGCCGTGCGCTCCGCTGTGGTCCCGTCGAGTTGGAGCTGCGTCAGGGGCTTCGGCGGCCGGAGGCTGACCGGGTCCTGAGCCTTTGGCTCGGGCTCACGCCGTTGCGCGTGGAGGAGATCGACTTCGCCAGCGCCGGTGACCTGCTCCGCGACCTTCGCTCGCGCGGTATCACGGTTCCGGCCATGGACGCCCTGATCGCTAGCCTCGCGCTGCGGCGCGACGTGCCGCTGCTCACCCTGGACCAGCACTTCGCCGCCGTGCCCGGCCTGCGCGCGATGGCGCCCGAGGCTTGACCCCCACCCCCACCTGGCGCACCCACGCCCGCGACCTGCGCGCCACCCTCGCGCTGGTGTGGGCGACCGACCGGCGCCAGACGGCGCTCATCGGCACGCTCAGCCTCGTCCAGGCCTTCGTGCCGGCCGCCAGCCTGTGGGTCGCCAAGCTGCTGCTCGATGCGGTGGCGCAGGCCGTCACCGGCGGCTTCGCGGGCGAGGCCGAGGCCTTCGCGCGGCTGGCCGGGCTGCTGGCGATCCAGGTGGGCATCGGCATGCTCGGGAGCGTCCTCACCACGCTGCAGACCGCCACCCAGGACCTGCTCGGCGACGCCCTGCAGCACGCCATCAGCCGCCGCATCCTCGACAAGGCCGCCGGGCTCGAGCTGGGGCGCTTCGAGGACGCCGACACCTACGACCGGCTGCAGAACGCCTACCGCGAGGTCGGCTCGCGGCCGCTGGGCGTCTTCACGCAGGTGGTCGGGCTCGGGCAGGCGGTCATCACCCTCGGCTCGGTCAGCGCGCTCATGGCGCAGCTCGGCTGGGCCGTCGTGCCGCTGGTGCTGCTGGCGTCGGTCCCGGGCGTGTGGGTCAGCAGCCGCTTCGGCACCCTCGACTACCGCCGGCTGCGGCGTCAGGCGGCGGACGCCCGCGTGCAGAACTACCTCGGCCGCCTGCTCACCTCCGACGAGGCCGTCAAGGAGGTGCGCCTGTTCGGCTTCGAGGGCTACCTGCTGGAGCGCTGGCGCGCCTACTACCTCAAGTTCCGCGCCGAGCTCGTGGCGCTCATCCGGCGCCGCAGCGGCTGGGGCCTGGCGGCGTCGCTGGCGTCGACCGGCCTCATCGCGGTCGCCACGCTCGCCGTGCTGCGGCGCGCGGCGCAGGGCGCGCTCACGGTCGGCGACTTCGGCCTCTTCGTGCAGGGCATCGGGGCGCTGCAGCGGCAGTTCTCGACGCTGCTGCAGGGCGTGACGGGCGTGCAGCAGAACCTGCTGTACATGCGCAACCTCTTCGACTTCCTCGAGCTGCCGGCGCGCGACCTGGACGCGGGCGAGCCGTGGATCGGGCCGATCGAGCGCATCGACTTCGAGGACGTCGGCTTCCGCTACCCGCTCACCGACGGCGACGTCCTGCGGGGCGTCACCTTCAGCGTCACCAAGGGCGAGTCGCTGGCGCTGGTGGGGGAGAACGGCGCCGGCAAGACGACGCTGGTCAAGCTCCTCACGCGGCTGTACGAGCCGACCTCGGGCCGCATCCTGCTCAACGGCCAGGACGCCCGCCGCTTCAGCCCGCGCAGCGTGCAGCGCGAGATCAGCGGCATCTTCCAGGACTTCGGCCAGTACCAGATGACGGTGCGCGAGAACGTCGCGGTGGGGCGCGGCGGGGGCGGGGAGGGCGACGTGGGCCCGTTACGCGACGCCGCCGACCGCGCCGGCGCCAGCGCGGTCATCGACGCGCTCCCCGGCGGCTTCGAGCAGATGCTGGGGCGCGCCTTCGCCGGCGGCCAGCAGCTGTCGGGGGGCCAATGGCAGCGGCTCGCGCTCGCCCGGCTCTACTACCGCGGCGGCAGCGTGCTGGTGTTCGACGAGCCCACGGCCGCGCTCGACGCCAACGCGGAGTTCGAGGTGATCGAGCAACTGCGCGGCCAGGCCCGGGGCCGCATCACGGTGATCATCAGCCACCGCTTCAGCACCGTCCGCCTGGCGGACCGCATCGTCGTGCTCGACGGCGGCGTCATCACCGAGGCGGGCGACCACGACGCGCTGATGGCGCTCGGCGGCACCTACGCGGCGATGTTCTCGCTGCAGGCGCGCGGCTACCTGCAGGGGTACGGGGGCGCGGCGTAGGTCACGGGCGCGGGGCCGACCTGGGCGCCGTCCATGCGGGCCGACGCTGCGCACCGGTCGTCGCTCGTTCCCACCCCCCGTCACGTGAGGAAATCCCGTCGGCGTGAGTGTGTCGCCACGCTATCGTGACGGCCGATGACGCTGCAGTTGACGCTGGTCGTGCTGCTGTGGGCGGTGGGCCTGGGCGCCTTGGGCGTGTGGGCCCAGGTGTGGCGCCGTGGCCAGCTCGCTCGCCGGCCGGCGCTGTGGCTCGCCGCGTGGGCGGCCGCGCTGTACGCCTTCGGCTACTCCCTCGAGATCAGCGGCGACAGCCTCGCGTGGATCCGCTTCGCCGTCACGGTCGAGTACCTCGGCATCGCCGCCATCCCGACGCTCATCCTGTGGCTCGCAGCCGACTACGACCGCGATGGTTGGCTCGGCGGCCGCTGGTGGCGCTGGGTGGCCGCGGCGGTGTCGATCGCCACCTTCGTCGTGGTTGCCACCAACCCGTTGCACGACCTCTACCACGCCCGACCCCGCTTCGCCGCGTCCGGCCCCTTCCCCATGGTCGTGTTCGACCGGGGGTGGTGGTACTGGGGCTTCCAGGCGTACACCGCGGTGGCGATCCTGCTGGCGAACGTGGTGTTCTTGCGCGCCTGGAGGAGCGCAGGCGCGCACCGGCGGGCGCAGGTGCGGCTGCTGTTCGTCGCGTCGTTGGTTCCCTGGCTCGGGAACCTCGTCAACGTCTCGGGCGTGTTGCCCTGGGCCATCGACATCATGCCCTTCGTGTTGGTCGTCGCGATCGCCCTGTTCTACCTGGGTGTGATGCGGCAGGGGCTGGCCGAGCTGGCGCCCGTCGCCCGCGACGTCGTCTTCGAGCAGCAGGGCGATGCCGCCCTCGTGCTCGACGACGAGGGTCGCGTGCTCGATCAGAACGTCGCTGCCCTACGTTTGCTCGGCCCGCTCTCAGAACGCCACGGTGGAGAGGGCGGCCCGCTGGCAGATCGCTTCCCGGACCTCGGTGAACTCATCCACGCGGTGCCGAGCGAGCCACCGACCCACGAGGAGATGATGTACGGCACGCTGCGTGACGAGCCGCCGGAGATGAGGCGCGGCGACCGGACCTACAGCGTCCGCGCCCAGCCGCTTTGGTCGCGGGGCCGCAACGCCATCGGCCACGTGATGGTGCTCCGCGACATCACCCGCTACGCTCGCATGGAGGAGCTGCTGCGGACGCTGGCGACCAGCGACGAGCTGACCGCCATCCCCAACCGGCGCCACTTCCTCGACCTCGCCGAGCGCGAGGTCGCCCGCGCCCGCCGGCACGGGCGCTCCCTGGGCATGATCGTCTTCGACCTCGACCGCTTCAAAGACGTCAACGACACGTTCGGCCACCACGCTGGCGACGCCGTCCTGCGCGCCGTTGCGAAGGCGGTGGAGGCGCAGGTGCGCAGCAGCGACATGATCGGCCGCCTCGGCGGCGAGGAGTTCGCCGTCGTCCTGCCGGAGTCGACCATGGACGACGTCGCCTACGTCGCCGAGCGGGTCCGCTCGGCGATCGCCGAACTCGCCGTGCCGATCGGCCGCGTCGGCGTCCGCGTCAGCGCCAGCGTCGGCGGCTGCAGCCTGCAGGCGAACGAGCTGCGCGAGGTGGGCGAACTGCTCATGCGCGCCGACCACGCCCAGTACCAGGCGAAGGGTGCCGGCGGCAACAGGGTGGTCCTGTACGACGTCGCGACCCCGGTGCCGGTCGCGGCAGGTGCGACCGGCGTCGGTCGCTGAGGCGACGCCCCGGAGCGCACCCACACGAAGGGATGCGTCATCTCACGGACGCCGGAGTGTCCGCGCGCTAACGTTCGGCGTGGACCGTCGCCGCTGGCGCGCCCGATCGAGACGCCTGCTGACCGTCGTCGTGCTGCTAGATCGGAAGAGC
>JAHYJQ010000106.1 GCA_019429025.1 Trueperaceae bacterium
GGCCACCCCGAACCAGCCGAGGACGCGCGCCGGCCGGCCGTCGCCGGTGGCCTCGCCGACCACCACCACGCTGTGTCCGCGCGCCTCGAGCTCGTCGAGCGCCTCGCGCAGCTCGCCGTTGGCGCCGAGTCCGATGCCCTGCGCCGCGAGCTGGCGGCGGTTGCCCGCCCAGTACTGGCGCCCGTCGACGCGGCCGCTGAGTCCGCGCCCGGGCTCCGCGACGACGCCCTCCGCCACGGCCGGCAGCGGCCCCTCCTGGCGTGCCCAGCCGACCACCGCGCGCGCGATCGGGTGCTCGGAGGCCGACTCCAGCGCGGCCGCGACATGCCGCAGTTCATCGCCGGCGGCCTCGTCCTTCACGATGTCGTGGACGGTCATGACGCCGCGCGTCAGGGTGCCGGTCTTGTCGAAGGCGAAGGTGTCGACCTCCGCCAGGGCCTCGAGGGCGCCGCCGCCCTTGAACAGCACGCCGCGCCGCGCGGAGGCGGCCAGGGCGGACAGCACGGCCGCCGGCACGCTGATGACCACCGCGCAGGGGCTGGCGACCACCAGCAGCGTGGCGGCGCGGTAGAAAGCGGTCTCCGTGCCCACGCCGGCCAGCAGGAAGGCGACCAGCGAGGCCGCCGTGCCGACGAGCACCCACACCGTGTAGCGTTGGCCGAACCAGTCGCTGAAGCGCTCGCTCGGCGCCTTCGCCGCCTGCGCCTCGGTCACGAGCCGCACCATGCGGGCGAGGGTCGAGTCGGTGGCGGTCTTGGTGACGCGCACGATGAGCGTGCCGTGACCGTTGACGGTGCCGGCGAAGACCTCGTCGCCCGCGCCCTTGTCGACCGGCACGGCCTCGCCGGTGATCGGCGACTGGTCGATCGCGGAGTTCCCCTCGACGACCTCGCCGTCGAGCGGCATGCGTTCGCCGGGGCGCACGCGCAGCCGGTCGCCCACGGCCACCTCGTCCGCGGGGCGCTCCACCTCGCGGGCGTTCGCGCCTTCGCCCTCGATGACGCGGGCGGTGTCGGGGCGCAGTTGCATGAGCGACGCGACCGCCCGGCGGGTGGTGCCCATCGCGCGCTCCTCGAGCGTGCCGGCGAGGCTGAACAGGAACAGCAGGATGGCGCCGTCGCGCGGCTCGCCGACGGCCGCGGCGGCCAGGGCTGCGAGCACCATGAGCAGGTCGATCTCCAGCCGGCCGCGCCGCAGGGCGCGGCCGGCCGCGATCCCGGCCGGACCCCCGCCCGAGACGTACGCGAGGACGTAGGCCGCGGCGGCCAGCGTCTCCCGGCCGGTCAGCCCGGCGACGATCCCGCCGACGAGGCCGACGAGCGTCAGGACCGTCCAGGTGATGCTCCAGCGGAGCGCCTGGCGCTCCTCCGCGAGCTCGATCTCGAGGGCGTGCGCGTCCATGGCCCAGGTTACGGCCGCGCGCGGGGGACGCGCTGCCTCCCGCGAAGCGCCGGTGGGTCGGCGGGCGCGGCGGCGTTCACCCGGTCGCGTGGCATGATGCCCGCGTGATCGACGAACCCACCACCCTGGTCGAGCTCCTGCACGCGGGGCCGACGCGGTTGGTCTACGAGTTCGCGGGCGCCGGCGTCAGCGCGCTCGCGCTCGTGCACGCCGTGGGCGGCTCCTCGCGCACGCTGCTCGAGGCGACCGACCGTTACGCGGCGCGCTCGCTCGCCGAGGGCGTCGGGGGGACGCCGGCGACGGCCGTCGCCGCCGACGTCGCCGTGGCCCTGGCCACGCGGGCCCGCGCGCGCGCCCGGCGCCTCGCCGGGGCCGAGGAGAGCGTCGCCGGGGTCGGCGTCACGGCCACCATCGCGACCGATCGGGTCAAGCGCGGCGACCATCGGGCGTGGGCCGCGGCCGCCGACGGGCTCGCCGTCCGCGTCGCGGGGGTCACGCTGCGCAAGGGCGCCCGGACGCGCGAGGCCGAGGAGCGGCTGGTGGGGCGCCTCGCGCTGCGGCTCATGGCCGAGGCCAAGGGCGTGCTGCGCGAACTTGCGCTCGACCTGCTCGACGGCGAGGTTCTCGAGTCCGAACTGCGGCCCGGACCGGAGCTCGCGGACTTCGCGGGGGGCGGCCGAGCGATGCTCGCGATCGATTCGCTCGGCGAGTGCGTCGACGTCCTGCCGTGGGCCGCGGCCGGCGGCGCCGGCGGCCCCGCGCTGGGCAGCACCGGCGGCGCGGTGGTGAGCGGCGCCTTCCACCCGCTTCACGGCGGCCATCTCGGGCTGGCGGGGGCCGCGCAACGGCACCTGGGTCGTCCGGTGGCCTTCGAGTTGGCGGTCGCCAACGCGGACAAGCCGACCGTGGAGATCGCCGAGGCCCACCGCCGCGCGGCGCAGTTCGCGGGCCGCGCGCCGCTGCTCCTGACCCGGGCCGCGCGCTTCGACGAGAAGGCCGCGCTCATGCCCGACAGCGTGTTCGTCCTGGGGGCCGACACGGCGGCCCGGGTGCTCGAGCCGCGCTTCTACCCGGAGGCGGGCGGGCTGGACGCCGCCATGGACGCCCTGCGGGCCGCCGGCGGGCGCTTCCTGGTCGCCGGTCGGCGCTCCGCGGGCGGCTTCCTCACGCTCGCCGACCTCCCCGTGCCCGCCCGTCACGCCGACCTGTTCGAGGCGCTGCCGGCCAGTGCCTTCCGCGCCGACGTGTCCTCCTCCGAGATCCGATCGACCTGGTCCCGCGGGGCGGCCGGCGAGGCGCCGTGACGACGATGGGCCGCCACCACCGACGCGCGGCGCGGGCATGCGCCGCGTTCCTGACCCTGGTGCTGGTGACGGCGCCGTGGGCGCAGGCGCAGCCCGCGCCGGCCGCAGGCGAGCCCGGCGCCGAGGCCGCGGAGGCCGAGCTGGTCGCGGCGGACACCGTCTCCGCCGTCGTGTCGTTCGGCGTGCAGCTCGGCTTCCCCGCGTACCGCACGGCGAGCGTGTCCGCCAGCCTGCAGGCCCGCTTCGTCGGTTTCGCCGTGCATGCGGGCGGCGGACCCGGTGGCGTCGCCTTCGGCCTGCAGGCGCGCGCCTACCCGCCCATCCCGATCCCGTTGCCGGTCTACCTGGCCGGCGGCGTCGACCTCTATGCGGGCCGCGTGGCGCCCCACGTGGCCGTGGGCGCGCACGTGCCGCTCGGCGATGGCTGGCGCATCGACGTGGAGGCGGGCGCGGCGTGGACGCCGCTGCTCGACGAGGTGCGCATCGCGCCGCTGCTCGGGATCGGCGCCAGTTACGCCATGCCCGTCGGGCTGTCGACCGGCGGCGAAGCGGCGGCCGGGAGCGGCGGTGCCGGCGAGCGGCCGGGCGGGTCGTCGTGCGAGCCCGGACCGCCCGACCTCGAGGCGCTCGACGAGGCCCTGGCGGACACCGTGCGCCGCTTCGTCGGCGACGCCGTCGCGACGTACGGCAGTGTCTACCGCGACCTGCGCTACCGGACCTCCGTGGTGGACCGCCGGGTGGCGGACGATCGCGCGACCGTGACGGTGAGGTACGCGGGCTCCGTGGTCGAGATCCTGACGGGGCGGGTGGTGGAGGCGGCCGGCGAGGCCGAGGCGGACTTCCGCTGGGACGGCTGCCGCTGGCGCCGCACGGGACTGCGGTACTAGGACCCATGGGCGGTGCGCCGAACGGTGACGGCACGACCTTCGCGGCCGGCTTCCGCGAGGGCATGCGCGACGCGCTGCCGATCATGTTGGCGGTGACGCCCTTCGGTCTGGTCGTCGGGGTGGCCGCCGTCGAGGTCGGCCTGCCGGTCGCCCAGGCGATCGGCATGAGCTACATCGTCTACGCCGGCACCGCGCAGCTCGCGGCGCTGCAGCTCATCGCCGTGGGCTCCCCGGTCGCCGTCATCCTGGTGACGACCCTGCTGCTCAACCTGCGCTTCGTGCTGTACTCCGCGGCCTTCGCGCCGCACCTGCGGGCGGCGCCCGGCTGGCTCCGCGTGGTGATGGCGTTCCTCATGACGGACCAGTCGATGGCGCTCGGCAGCCAGCGGTACGGGCGCTTCCCCGAGCGCGGCGCCAAGGTCGCCCATTACCTCGGCGTGGCGGTGCCGATGGGCGTCGTTTGGACGACGTCGAGCACCCTCGGCGTCCTGCTGGGGGCCGGCCTCCCCACCGGGCTGTCGCTGGAGTTCGCCGTGCCGCTGGTCTTCCTCACGCTGTGGGTGGTCGCGATGGTGCGCGGCACGGCGCCGGTGTGGGTGGCGGGCGCGGTCGCGGGCGGGGTCGCGGTGTTGGCGCGTCCGCTCCCGTTCAACCTCGGTCTGCTGGTGGCGGCCTTCGCCGGCATCGCGGCCGGCCTGGTCTGGGAGACGCGGCGCGGTCCGGCGCCGCGGCCGAGTGGCGCCGCCACCGCACGGCGCGGACCGACGCCGTGACCGGCGCCGGCGGGTGGGGGCTGATCCTGGCGATGGCGGCGATCACCTTCGCCCTGCGCGCCAGCTTCATCGTGCTGCAGGACCGCATCCGCGTGCCGGCCCTGGTCCGGCGGGGCCTGGCGTACGTGCCGGCGGCCGTGCTGGGAGCGATCGTCGCGCCGGCGTTCGTCCAGCTCGGCGGCGACGCCGACGTCGTCACCCAGGCGCCGCGCTGGGCGGCCGGCCTCGTCGGCGCGGCGGTCGCCGTGCGTACCCAGAACATGGTCGCCGTCCTGGTCGCCGGCATGCTGACGCTGTGGGGGGTGCAGGCGCTGCTGGGCTGAGGCACGCCCGGCGGGGGGCGACCGCGACGCGGCCGGCCTGCGCCTCGTCAGGACCGGCTCAGTCTTCCCAGTCCACCCGCGGGTCGTCGACCAGCCGCTTGCCGCTCGCCAGCCCGAAGATCCGGCGCATCTCCTCGTCGTCGAGCTCGAAGTCGAACACGTCGAGGTTGGCGGCCCGGTTCTCGGGTGACGCCGCCTTGGGGATGGCGACGACCCGCGGCTGCTGCAGCAGCCAGCGCAGCGCGACCTGCGCGGGGCCCTTGCCGTGGCGCGCGCCGATGTCCCGCAGCGTCGGGTCGTCCAGCACCCGCCCGCGGGCGACGGGCGCGTACGCGGTGAGCAGCAGGTCGTGCGCCTCCGCCAGCGCCAGCAGCTTCCCCTGGGCGAGGAACGGGTGGTACTCGACCTGGTCCGTCAGCGTCGGCCCGGCGGCCAGCGCGCGCAGCAGCAGCGAGGGCGGGAAGTTGCTCACCCCCACGTGGCGCGTCAGTCCGCGCTCGCGCGCCTCGTGCAACGCAAGAAGCGTCTCCTCGAGTGGCACCTCCGGGTTGGGCCAGTGCAGCAGTAGCAGGTCGACGACGTCGACGCCCAGGGCGGCGAGGCTCGCCTCGGTGCTGCGCAGCAGGTCGTCGCGGCGGAAGTGGCGCGGGCGGACCTTGGTGGTCAGGAAGACCTCTTCGCGCGGCACGCCGGAGCGGCGCAGGCCGGTCCCGACCTCGGCCTCGTTGTCGTAGCCCTGCGCGGTGTCGATGTGCCGGTAGCCGAGCGCGAGGGCGTGCTCGACCGCGCGCGTACACGCGTCGCCGCGGAGCTCCCACGTCCCCAGGCCCAACGCGGGCACCGTGGCCCCTTGGATGCGTCGTCGGATCATGCTTCACGCTAACCGCTCCGGAGGGCGGACGTGTCCGCCGGCGGACGCCCGCGGCGCGGCGCCCACGGCCCGCCGTGCTGTGATGGGGTCGTGTTGACCTCCGCGGCGGTCCGACTGCGGGCCGTCTACCTCGGTTGGTGGGTGGTCGCCGGTGGGATGGGCCTGCAGGCGGCGCAGGCGGCGCTGCTGAGCAACGTGTTCGGCGTCTACGTCGTCGCGCTGACCGGCGAGTTCGGCTGGTCGCGGGCCGCGGTCGCCAGCGGCTTCGCGCTGATCCAGCTGCAGGGTGGCCTGCTCGGTCCGCTCCAGGGCCTGGTGCTCGACCGCTTCGGGCCGCGCCGGGTGATCGCCTTCGGGGTCGTCGTCTTCGGCGCGGGCCTGGCGATCCTGTCCACCGTCCATTCCCTGGCCGGCTTCTACCTGGCGCTCCTCGTCGTCGGGTTGGGGGCGTCGCTCGCCGGCTACCTGTCGGTGACGACCGCGATCGTGCCCTGGTTCCTGCGTCGCCGCGCGACGGCGATGGCGTGGATGGCGCTGGGTTCCAGCGCCGGCGGCCTGCTGGTGCCGCTCGTCGCGGGCGCGGTGGTGGCCTTCGGTTGGCGGCCGACGGTGCTCGCCTCGGGGCTGGTGATGCTGCTCGTCGGGCTGCCCAGCGCCGCGCTCATGCGCCGCGAGCCGGCGCGCTACGGCCTGACGATCGACGGCGGCTACCGCGGCCTGGCGGACGCCGCGCGCGGCGCGATCGACGTGCCGGAGGGCGACCCGGACCGCGACTTCACCCTCCGGGCGGCCGTGCGCACGCGCTCGTTCTGGATGCTGGGCCTGGGTCATGCGTCGGCCCTGCTGGTGGTGTCGGCGGTGGTCGTGCACCTGGTGCCGCACCTGAACGGCGGCCTGGGGATGTCGCTGACGGCGGCCGCCTCCGTGGTGGCCGCGCTGACCCTCGTGACGGCCGTCGGTCAGGCGCTCGGCGGCGTGCTCGGCGACCGGGTCGCCAAGCGGCGGCTGGCGATGGGCGCGATGTTCGCCCACGCGGCCGGCCTGCTGTCGCTCGCCTGGCTGCCGGCCGGCCCGGGCATCGGCGCCTTCCTGCTGCTCCATGGCCTCGCGTGGGGCGTGCGCGGGCCGCTCATGGGCGCGATGCGGGCGGACTACTTCGGGGCCACCCACTTCGGCGCGATCATGGGCGCGTCGGCGCTGGTCTTCATGCCCGGTCAGCTGCTCGGTGCGGTGATCGCCGGATGGATGGCCGATGCGTTCGGCGACTACCGCTGGGGCTTCACGCTGCTCGCGGGGCTGGCGGCGCTCGGATCGCTGGCCTTCCGGCTCGCGACGCCGCCGAGGAGCCGGGCGGCGTGACGGGCGCGCGGGACCCCCGGCCGCGGTCCGACCGTGGGGGGTGCGCCGGAAGCGTGCGGCCGGCGAGATGGCGAGCGGGAACGCAGACGCCAGCGCGCACGTCCGCTAGGCTGCCCACCGACCGAGGAGGTCCACCATGCCCACCATCACCGTCGACGGACGCAGCGTCGACGTCGAACACGGCAGCAAGCTCGTCCTCGCCATCGAGGCGCTCGGCATCGACATCGGCCACCGCTGCGGCGGCAAGGCCCGCTGCACCACCTGCCGCGTCGAGTTCCAGGAGGGCGAGCCCGAGCTCTTCACCCGCGCCGAGTACCGCAAGCTGCAGGACGCCGGCCTGCTCGACGCGGCGCGGCTCTCCTGCCAGGTGCTCGTGGAGCACGACATGGCCGTGAAGGTGCTCAAGACCCTGCAGAGCGAGGGGTGGGCCGACACCGGGCCCGCCGTCGCATTGGCGCTCACCCCCGACGCGGAGCGGTTCGCGCGGGCGTCCCTGGAGGCCGAGGCGCCGCTGGCCTGATCCCGGGGACCGCGCCCGCGCGCCGAGCGCGCGCGCCCCGCGCGGGTTCCGCGCTCGTTGGGTGCGACGCCTGCGGTAGCATGCGCCACCGTCGGCCGTAGCGAAGCCCGCGCTCGCGTCCCCGTGCGGACCCGAACGGGCACGCGCGGGGACTGGCAGTGGCCCATGACCCAGATCCCCATCCCCCCAGGCGCCCCACGCCGCCGCAGCGCGGCCCGGGGCGCCTTCGTCGTCATGGGGGGCACGCTGGCGTCGCGGCTCAGCGGCCTGCTGCGCGAGGTGCTGGTCATCGCACTCTTCCCCGTCCGCGCGTCGGACGCGTTCCGCATCGCCTGGGTGGTGCCGAACCTCTTCCGCGAGCTGTTGGCGGAGGGGGCGCTGACGAACGCCTTCGTCCCGATCTACCAGCGCCTGAACGGCCCCGATCGGCGCGACTTCGCCGGCGCCATGACGGCCGTCCTGGCGCTGGTGAACGCGGCGCTGCTGGCGGCCGCGATCCTGAGCGCTCCGTGGATCGTCGACCTGCTGCTGGCCGCCGACGCCAACGTCGACCGCGACCTGGCGGTGACGCTGCTGCGTCTCACCTTCCCCGTGCTCGCCGCGATCAGCCTGAGCGCGCTGGCGATGGGGGTGCTGCAGGCCGAGGAGCGCTTCTTCGCCCCCGCCTGGGCGCCGGTGGCGCTCAACGCGGCCGCGATCGCGGCGATGCTCGCCTTCCCCGGGCAGGCGAGCGCGCTCGCGCTCGGGGTCGTCGCCGGCGGCGTCCTGCAGGCGGTCGTCCAGTGGCCGGCGATGCTGCGCGCCGGCATCGCCCCACGCATCGGTCGCTGGTGGCACGCGGCGATGCCCGCTGCCCTGGCGCTGATGGTCCCCTTCGCCTTCACGACGGGGGCGCGTCAACTGCTCAACGTCGTGGCGCAGCGCATCGTGTCGAACGACGCGCTCTTCCCGGCGGGGGCGGTCACCGCGTACGCGCTGGCGGCGATGCTCTTCAGCCTGGTGCTCGGCCTGTTCGCCATCAGCCCGGCGGTGGCCTTCTACGCCCGCCTGGGGAACCTCGCGGCGGAGGGCGCGACGACCTTCGGCGCGACCCTCGAGGCGGGAACGCGTTTCATCCTGCTGCTGACGCTCCCGGTCGGCGCCCTCACCTTCGCCTTCGCCGAGAGCGCCGTGCGCACCGTCTTCGAGATCCTGCGGCCGGCGGCGGGCCAGGAGGTCGCGATCGCCCTCGCCGTCCTCGCCCTCGCGCCGCTGGGCGTCGCGCTGCCGGCGGCCGGGCTGGTCAACTTCCTGCTGCGGCCGTTCTACGTCCGGCAGCGGGTCCGCGCGCCGGTGGCGCTGTCGGTCACGTTCACGCTGCTGACGGCGCTGCTCTACCTGTGGCTGGCGCCCGCCTACGGCATCGCGGGCCTGTCGTGGGCCACCGCCGCGGCGATGTGGGCACAGGCCCTGCTGTTGCTCATGTGGCTCCGCCGTGCCGAGGCCCTCGACCTGGCCGCGGTGGCGCGGCAGTTCGCGCGCGTCGGCGTCGCGGCCGTCGTCTCGGCCGCGGGCGCCCGCTGGGCGTCGGCCGCGCTCGTCTCGGCCGCGGGGCTGGACGCCTGGTGGTCGGCGGCGGGCACGCTGGCGGTGGGCGGAACGGTGTCCCTCGCGGCGTTCCTGGCGCTCGCCTGGGCCCTCGGCGTGCCGGAGCTGCGGCGCCCGCGGGGCACCACCTGACGCAACCCCGTGGGGTCCGCGACTATGCTGGGAACGTCGGCTGCCATCGTTTCGGTTCTTTCTTCGAGCGAGGAGGGTCCATCCATGTTCAACGCGAACGCCCAACGCGCCGTGCTCGTCGTGGCGGCCGTGGCCGCGGCCGTGTCGTTGCTGGCCGCCTGCGGACCGAGCCAACGCGAGCAAGACCTGACCAGCGAGAACGAGCGGCTCGTCGCCGAGGTCGCCACGCTGCAGTCGAGCGTCGAGCGGTTCGAGGCCGACGCCGGCGAGGCGAACCGAGCGCTGACCGAGGCGCTCGCGGCCGCGGAGAACGCCATGGCCGAGCTGGACGAGGCGGCGACCGAGCTGGACGCGGCCCGCGCGGAGCTGGACGCCGCGGTGACCGAGCGCGATGCGGCGATCGCGGAGCGGGATGCGGCGGCGGCCGAGCGCGCTGCGGCCCTGGCTGCGGTGGACGAAGCGGTTGCCGAGCGTGACGCCTTCGTCGTGGCCCGGGATGCCGTGGTGGTGGCGCGGGATGCCGCGGTGGCGGAGCGCGATGCCGCCCTGGAGGACCTGACCGCCGCGACGGCGGAGCGGGATGCCTTGGTCGCCGAACTGGAGGGCGTCGTCACCGAGCGTGATGCGGCCGTGGCCGATGTGACGACGGCGGCCTCCGAGCGCGGCACCGTGGCCGCCGAGCTGGTGGCGGCGCGGGCGGAACGCGCCGAGTTGGCCGATGCCCTTGCCGGCGCCGAGGAGCGCGCGGCGACGCTCGAGCACGAGCTCGGCGCGGCCCAGGAGGCCCTGGCGGCGACCGAGGCGGCGCGCCAGAGCGTGACGATCGAGCGCGACGTCCTGCAGGAGGAGCTCAGTAACTCGAGTGCGCTGGTCGCAGCGCTGAATGACGCGAACCTCGAACTCGAGGCGGAACTCGAGACTCGTGCCGCGGCCGTCGAGGCCGGCAACACGGAACTCGACGCGATGGCCGCCGCCGTCGAGGCCGCCACGGCTCAGCTCGCCGGCGCAACGGCCGAGCGCGTCGCGCTGGCTTCCGAGCGGGACGCGTTGGTGTCCGAGCGCGTCGCGCTGGCTTCCGAGCGCGACGCGTTGATCCCGGAGCGCGATGCGCTGGCGTCCGAGCGTGACGCGTTGGTGTCCG
>JAHYJQ010000107.1 GCA_019429025.1 Trueperaceae bacterium
CGGTGGGCGGCCGTCGCCGGCGGGCGGCCGTCGCCGAGCCGTGACCGCCGCGTGCGTCTGCCCGGTCCGGGACGGTCGCCCGCGGCCCCCTGGTAGCATCCCCCGATGGTCGAACTCCCGGTCGCCGACGTGAGCCGTGACCCGCCGAGGGGCCCGGACCTGCTGAGCCGCCTCGGCGTGCGGCGCTTCGCGCGCTGGCGTTACGCGCGCCTGGCCGTGCAGCTGCCCATCCTGCTGCTGGCGGTGTTCGTCATCGTGGACGGGCTGACCGGCCGCCCGCTCGCGCCCCGCAACGTCGCGACCACGGCGGTGTGGCTGCACTACCGGGGGCTCGTCGTGCTCGCCCTGCTGGTGGCCGGCAACCTCTTCTGCGCCGCCTGCCCCCTCATGCTCACGCGCGGCCCCGCGCGGCTGGCCAAGCGCCTCTGGGGACGCGAGCTGCCCTGGCCCCGGGCGCTGCGGTCCAAGGCCCTGGTGCTCGCCCTGATGGTCGCCTTCTTCTACGCCTACGAGGCGTTCTCGCTGTGGAGCAGCCCGTGGCTCACGGCCTGGCTGGCGATCGGCTACTTCGGCGCCGCCTGGGCCATCGACACCCTCTTCCCCGCCGGCACCTTCTGCCGCTACGTCTGCCCGCTCGGCAACTTCAACTTCGCCCTGGCGTCGGTCGCCCCGACACAGATCGCGACCGTGGACCCGGCCGTCTGCGACGACTGCGCGCACAAGCCCTGCCTGCACGGCCGCATCAGCGACACGGCGGCGCGCGAGGCGCGCTGGCGGGACGCCGCGGGCGGGCTGCGCGACGCGGTCGACGGCCCGCGGCGCGCGGCGTTCGTGCCGCTCTCCGAGGTCGTCGCGCCCAACGGCGCCGGCCGCTTCCCCGGCTGCGAGACCGGCCTGTTCGTCCCGCAGCTGACCTCGAACATGGACTGCACCCTGTGCCTGAACTGCGTGCGCGCCTGCCCGTACGACAACGTCGCGCTGCGCCTGCGCGCGCCGTGGCGCGAGGTCGTGCGCGACGGTTGGCGCCACCGCGGGCGCCGCTGGACGCTGGCGATGGGCGTCATGCTCGCCTGGTGGGGGCTGATGAACGCGTTCGCCATGGTGCCCGCGTTCTTCACGACGGCGGAGGCCATCGCGGGGTTCCTCGGCACCCGCGCCGAGTGGCTGATCCTGGCGCTGCTCTACGCGGGCGTCAGCGCCGCCGGCCTCGGTGCGACCCTCGGCGCCGCGTGGCTGGCCGACCGCGTCGCACTGGGGCGCCCGACCGGCGCGTGGCGGGCGTTCGACCGCTGGGGCTACGTGGTGGTCGTGCTCGGCGTCGGGTTCTGGGTCGCCCACTACCTGTTCCACTTCCTCACCGGCGCCCTGGCGATCGTGCCGGTCTTCGAGCACTTCTTCGCGTACCGCGGCTTCGCCGTCGACCCGAACTGGCGGCTCGCCCAACTGGTCCCCTCGCGCTGGCTCTTCACCATCGGCGCCGGCGCGGTGACGCTGGCCGCGGCGCTGGCGCTCGGCGTCACCGCGCGCATCGCCCTGCGCGACTTCGGCGTCCGCGGCATCGTGGCGATGTGGCTCATGGGCGGCTTCGTCGTGCTGGTGAGCGTCCTCGAGGTGCTGCTGCTCGGGCTGCCCATGGAGATGCGCGGCACCCTGCTCGGCCCGCTGACGGGGGCCCCGTGAGGCCCTGGCGCGGCGCCACCGCGGCGCTGCTCGTCGCCCTGGCCGGGTGGGCCGCCGCCGCGCCGCCCTGCGCGGTCGACGACCGCGTGACCGCCGTCGATCCGGACACCCACCCCGAGCGCATCGTGCTCGACACCGCCTGGCGCCTGCCCGCCGGCTACGCACCGAGCGACCTCGTCCCGGTGTCGCGGGCCGGCTTCGCGAGCGAGTTGCTGCTGCGGGCGATCGTCATCGACGATCTGGCCGCCCTGCGAAGCGCCGCCGAGTCCGACGGCGTGCGGCTGGCCGTGCAGTCGGCGTACCGCAGCGAGGCGTACCAGGACACGGTGCACCAGGGATGGGCGCGGCAGCTCGGGGCCGAGCGGGCGGCCGAGGTCAGCGCCCGGCCGGGTCACTCCGAGCACCAGCTCGGCACGGCCGTCGACCTGCGCTCGGCGGACGGCCCACCCGCCTGGGAGCTCGACGACTGGGCGACGACGCCCGAGGGCGCCTGGGTCGCCGAACGCGCCGAGCGCTTCGGGTTCGTCATCAGCTACCCGCGCGACGGGCGTGCCGTGACCTGCTACGACTACGAGCCGTGGCACCTGCGCTGGGTCGGACGCGAAGCGGCGGCCGCGGCGGCCGCCTCCGGGTTAGCCTACCGGGCGTGGCTGTACCTTCACCATCCTCCCTTGGAAGCGACCGCGCCGTGACCCGGACGGGCGTCGGCGGTCGCCGCAATCGCGCGTGTGCCCGCGGCGGGCGCGCGTTCGCCATCGCGTTGGCGCTCCTCGTCGGCACCGTGCACGGCCACGCGACACTGGTGTTCGGCAGCCTGGGCATCGACCCGGATCCGCCACCCCCAGGCACGAGCTTCACGCTCACGCTGACGCTGGAGGACCCGGCCCTCGCCCCGGTCGAGGACGCGGTGGTGTTCGTCGAGGTGCGGCCGATGCCGGCGGCCGGGGAGACGCTCCCCTCGCCATCGACGGAGGCGCCCGAGCTGCCGCCGCCCCTGCGCGCCGAACGCCTCGTCGAGGTCGCGCCGGCCGTGTACCGCGCGGACTTCGCGCTGCCCGACGGCGGCGCCTACCACCTGCTCGTCCGCGACCAGACCTTCCAGTGGGAGGAGGCGAACGCCTCCGTCGTCCTGCCCCTGCTCGGCGACCCCGTCGGCGAGTTGCCCTTCATCCTGCCGCCGACGCAGGTCGGGCCGCGCAGCCTGTGGACGTGGATCGTGTGGCTCGTCGGCCTCCCGCTGCTGGCGGGGGTCGTGGTCACGCTGCTGGTGCTGCGCAGCCGGCCGGCCGCCGGCGCGACCGAGAGCGGCGCTTGAGCCCGCTCGACGCCCTGTCCGGGACGCTCGTCAACACGCTGACGGTGCTGCTGGGTTCCGGTGTCGGCCTGGTCCTGCGCGGGCGCCTGCCGAGCCGCATCGGTGCGGTGCTGCTGCAGGCGATCGGGCTCGTCACGCTGGTGATCGGCATCACGTCGGCCGCCGACCTCGGGCGCGTCGCCGCGCCGCCCGGCGTGGTGCTCGGGCTGGTCGCGCTGGCCGGCGGCGCGGCGCTCGGCGAGTGGTGGCGCCTCGGCGACCGCCTGGAGGGCCTGGGCGACGCCCTCAAGCGCCGCGTCCGCGGGCAGGGGCGCTTCACCGAGGGTTTCGTGGCGGCCTCGCTGCTGTTCTGCGTCGGGCCGATGACGATCGTCGGCAGCCTGCAGAACGGCCTCGTGGGCGACGCCTCGCTGCTGCTGCTCAAGGCGACCCTCGACGGGATCTCCTCGATCGCGCTGGCCGCCACCTTCGGCTTCGGCGTGCTGGCTTCGGCGCTGGTGGTGCTGCTCTTCCAGGGCGGCATCGCCCTGGGCGCCAGCGCCGTCGCCGCCTGGCTGCCCGACCCCGCCGTCGACCCGCGGGTCCTGCTCGTCAACGGCGTCGGCGGCCTCATGATCGTCGGCCTCGGGATCACGCTCCTCGAGCTGCGGCGCGTCTCGGTCGCCAGCATGCTGCCGGCGCTGCCCCTCGTCGTGGTGCTCTACGAGATCGTGCGGCGGCTGGGTTGAATGCGCGGGCGCGGCGGAGGGCCTACCCCCGCCGCAGCCGCGGTAACCTCTCCCCCGTGCCCCACCTCGACGACGAACAGCTGCAGGCGTTGGCGCGGCTCGCGCGGCTCGACCTCACGGCGGCGGACCGCGAAGCGCTCGGCAGCGACCTGGAACGGATCCTCGACTACGTGGCGGGCCTGGCCGCCTTCGACGACCCGTCGGCCAAGCCGCTGCGCCACCCGAACCTGGGCGCCGGCGGCGAGCCCGCCGGCTTGCAGCCGGCCGGCCTGCTGCCGGCCGGCCTGCTGCCGGACGACCTGCGCCCGGACGTCCCCGCCGCCGGCCTGCCGCGATCGGCGCTCGAGGCCATGGCGCCCGCGTGGCGCGACGACCGCGTGGAGGTGCCGCGGACGGTAGACCAGGACGGCTGACCGGTCGGCTTCAGCGCAGCCGGTCGCGCCCCAGGTAGGGGCGCAGCGCGGCGGGCACCACGACCTCGCCGCCCTCGGTCTGGTGCGTCTCCAGGAGCGCGGCGATCGTGCGCGGGAACGCCAGGGCCGAGCCGTTGAGCGTGTGGACCAGGCGCGTCTTGCCCTGCCCCTGCGGCCCGCCCGGCCGGCAGCGGGTCTCGAGCCGCGCCGCCTGGAAGGCCTCCATGTTCGACACCGACGAGACCTCCAGCCAACGCGCCTGCCCCGGGCTCCACACCTCGAGGTCGTACTTCTTCGCCTGGGTGAAGCCCATGTCGCCGCTGCACATCAGCAGCCGGCGGTACGCCAGGCCCAGGTCGACCAGCATCCGCTCGGCGATCGCCGTCATCGCCTCGAGCGCGGCGTAGCTCTCCTCCGGCAGCGCCAGCACGACCATCTCGACCTTGTCGAACTGGTGCAGGCGGTTCAGCCCGCGCACGTCCTTGCCGTAGCTGCCGGCCTCGCGCCGGAAGCAGGGGGTGAACGCGCAGTAGCGCAGCGGCAGCGCGGCCTCGTCCAGGATCTGGCCGCGGTGCAGGTTGGTGACCGGCACCTCCGAGGTGGGGATCAGGTAGTACCCGTCCGCCACCTGGTACATCTGCCCCTCCTTGTCGGGCAGCTGGCCGGTGGCGGTGGCCGACTCGGCGTTGACCAGCAGCGGCGGCGCCACCTCGGTGAAGCCCTCTGTGGCCAGCCGGTCGAGGAAGAACGACGTCAGCGCGCGCACCAGCCGGGCGCCGTCGCCGCGGAAGACCGGGAAGCCGGCGCCGGTGATGGCCGTGCCGGCGGCGAAGTCGATCCAGCCGCGCGCCTCGGCCAGCTCCCAGTGCGGGCGTAGCCCCTCGCCCCCGCGCCGCTCGCCGTGTTCGGCGACGACGACGTTCTGCTCGGGTCCCTCGCCGTACGGCACCGACGGGTGCGGCAGGTTCGGGATCTCGAGCAGCAGCGCGTCGACGCGCGCGGCGAGCTCGCGGTCGCGCTCCTCGCCCCGCTTGACCTCCGCGGCGAGGCCGGCGACCCCGGCCATGAGGTCGGCGGCGTCCTCGCCGCGGCGCTTGCGCTCGCCGATCTCGCGGCTGCGGGCGTTGCGTTCGGCCTGCAGCGCCTCGAGCTCGCGGCGCAGCGACCGCCGCTCCGCGTCGGCCGCGAGGAGCTCGTCGAGCCGCGGCTCGGCGTCGAACAGCTGCTTGGCGCGGATGGCCGCGCGGACGTCGTCGGGTCGATCGCGGAGGGTGCGTAGCTCGAGCATCGCCGCCAGTCTACCCGCGCCCGGGGCGTCCTTCGCCACGTGATAGCCTCTGGGCGTGCCGATCGAGGGGTTCACCTTCCGACTCAACGCCCGCGGCCGCCCCGCCGGGCGGCTGATCCTGCGCACCGGCGAGCGCGGCCACACGGCGCTGGTCGAGGCGCGGATGCAGCTGCAGGGGGTCCTCGGGCACACCACCTGGACCCAGACGAGCCGCTGTCATCCGCAGCGGCACCACTCGCTGCGCTGGTTCGAGGCGAGCGAGGGCGGCGGCGACGCCCGCAGCTTCGAGGTCCGCTTCGACGCCGACTCGGGGCTCGTGACCGCCACCCGCGGACGCCAGGACCAGGCGACCGCCCCCTACCTGCGCCCCTACCGCGACCCGCTGTCGCTGCTGCGCGAGCTGCGCGCCGTGACCGCCGCCGCGGCCGCGGGCAGCGCGACGCCGGTCGCCCCTTGGCGCGTGCCGCTGCTCGGCAAGGACGTGACGATCGCCCGCACCGACGACGTCGAACTCGAGGTCATGGGTGAGCGTCGCCGCGCGCGGGCGTACACGCTGTACCCGGGCGGCAGCGTCGTCGTGGTCGACCTCGCGCCGCCGCACGCCATCCTCAGGCTGGTGCAGCGACTGCCCGACGCGCTCCTCGAGGCGACGCTGGTCGACGTCGCCGAGGAGTCGACGATGAGCGGCTGGGACGAGCCGCAGGAGCCGGCGGCCAAGCGCACGGGCGGTCGCCGCCGCAGCCGCCGCAAGCGGCGCGGGCGCGGCCGTGGGTGACGGCGCTTCGCCCGCGACCGACACGGAGAACGATGCCGGCTACCTCGCCGCGACCGATTGGCTGACGCGTCAGCGTCGCGCGGGTCGTCCTCGTGACCCACGGGTCGCGCGGAGGCTGCTCGACGCCCTCGGCGCCCCGGACCCGCCACGCGTGCTGCACGTGGTGGGCACCAACGGCAAGGGCACGGTCGCCCACCTGCTCGACGCGATGGCGCGGGCTCAGGGCCTGCGCAGCGGCCGCTTCACGTCGCCGCACGTCGAGGACCTGCGCGAGCGGATCGCCATCGACGGCGAGGCGATCGGCGCGGGCGAGGTGACGGACTTCGTCGCCCGGGTCCGCCCCCTGGGCCGCGACGGCATCGGCTTCTTCGAGTGGACGCTGGCGCTCGCCGTCGACGCCTTCCACCGGCACGGCGTCGAGTTGGCGGTGGTGGAGGCCGGCGTCGGCGCCCGCGCTGACGCGACGATGGCGCTCCCCGGGGTGATCGGCACGGTCCTGACCAACGTCGACCTCGACCACGTCGAGACGATCGGTCCCACGCTGCTCGACGTGGCGCGCGACAAGGCCGCCGTGGCGCGGCCAGGCGTGCCGCTCGTGACCGGCGCCCGCGGCGAGGCGCTCGCGCTGGTGCGGGACGTCGCCGCGGGCGTCGGCGCCCCCGTGTGGGTCGTCGACGCGGCGCAGCCGCTGGCGCGCTGGCCCGACGGCGCCCCGACGATCGACGCCGGCTGGCCGCCGACCCGCGTCGAGAACGCGCGCACGGCCCTGACCCTCGGTCGCTTGCTCGGCTGGAACGAGGCGGCCCTCGCGCGCGGGCTGGCCTCGCCGCCGCCGCCGGCACGCTTCGAACGCTTCCGCCTGCTCGTCGACGGCCGACCGTTGCTCGCCGTCCTCGACGGCGCCCACGACCCGTCGGCGGCCGCGCGGCTCGCCGACGCGCTCCCTGCCGGCTACGCCCTCGTCTTCGCCAGCCTCGCCCGGAAGCGCGGGCTGGATACCCTCGAACCCCTGAGGGCCCGCGCCGGCTCGGTGTGGCTGACGAGCGCCGAGCCGGGGGAGTACCCGCCGCCCGCGCCCACGGGACCCGGTCCCGCCACGCACGCCGAACCCGCTGTGGAAGCGGCCCTGGCCGCGGCGGCCCGCGACGCCGTCGCCCGCGGCGCGCCGCTGGTCGTCGCCGGTTCCCTTCACCTCGCGGGGCACGCGCGCCCCTGGCTGCGGCGATCGGCGTCGGCGTCGGCCACGGCCGATGCCAACCAGGGTGCTATGCTCGCCGGCCGATGGGACGCGTCGGGTTCGTCAGCCTAGGTTGCCCCAAGGCGCTCGTGGACAGCGAGCGCATCCTCACCGAGTTGCGCGCCGACGGCTACGAACTGGTGCGCAGTTACGAGGAGGCCGACGTCGTGGTGGTCAACACCTGCGGCTTCATCACGCCGGCGGTCGAGGAGTCGCTGGCGGCGATCGGTGAGGCCCTCGACGCGAACGGTCGCGTGATCGTCACCGGCTGCCTGGGCGAGCGCCCCGAGGAGATCCTGGCCCGCCACCCGAGCGTCCTCGCGGTGACCGGCCAGGCCGACGTCGCCGGCGTCATGGCCGCCGTCCGGGCCGCGCTGCCGCGCGACGTGCCCGCCTTCGCGGGCCTGCTCCCCCTGGCCAGCGACGGGCGTGGCGCGGCGCTGGCGCGCGGCGTCAGGCTGACGCCGCGCCACTACAGCTACCTCAAGGTCGCCGAGGGCTGCGACCACACCTGCAGCTTCTGCATCATCCCGCACATGCGCGGCAAGCAGGTCAGCCGCGACGCCGCCGACGTCCTGTACGAGGCGGCACGGCTGGTCGCGACCGGCACCAAGGAACTCATCGTCATCGCCCAGGACACGAGCGCCTACGGCCGCGACCTGCGCCACCGGCCGAGCGACTTCCAGGGCCGCGCGGTGGCCGCCGACCTCGTGCCCCTCGTGCGCGAGCTCGCCGGCCTGGGCGCCTGGGTGCGGCTGCACTACGTCTACCCCTACCCGCAGGTGCGCGAGCTGATCCCGCTGATGGCCGAGGGCCGCCTGCTCCCCTACCTCGACGTGCCGCTGCAGCACGCCTCGCCCCGGGTGCTGCGGGCCATGCGTCGCCCGGGCGGCGCCGAGAGCCACCTGGCCACGCTGCGCGGCTGGCGCGAGATCTGCCCCGAGCTGACGATCCGCTCGACCTTCATCGTGGGGTTCCCCGGCGAGACCGAGCAGGACGTCGACCTACTCATCGACTTCCTCGAGGAGGCGCGGCTCGACCGCGTGGGGGCGTTCACCTACTCCGAGGTCCCGGGCGCCGCGGCCAACGAGCTGCCGGGCGCCGTGCCGGAGGAGGTCAAGCGCGAGCGCTACGACCGCGTCATGCGGGCGCAGCAGCGGGTGGCAGCCGAGATCCAGGCGGCCAAGGTCGGCCGGGTGCTGCAGGTGATCGTCGACGACGTCGGCGACCTGCCCGGCGAGATGGTCGGCCGCGGCCAGGCCGACGCGCCCGACGTCGACGGACGCGTGACGCTCGAGACGGACGGCACCGTCGTGATCGGCGACGTCGTCGAGGCGGAGGTCGTCGCGGCCGACGCCTACGACCTGCGGGCGCGCGCGCTGCGCACCCTGCCGTGGCGCCCCGCCGTGGCGAGCTGGGGCCAGAGCGCGACCTGACGCGCCGCCGTCAGCCCCGGACGGGCCCCCGGCGCGCGGCCAGCCGCTCGAACTCCGCCTCGTTGACGTCGCCCCGCCCGCCGGCGCGCTGGGTGATCATCAGCTGCAGCTCGTGGGGGCTGGTGGCCGCGTAGACGGCGTCCTCCAGGCGGATCGCGCCGCCGAGGTAGAGGTCGACCAGGTGCTGGTCGAAGGTCTGCATGCCGCGCAGGTTGTCCTGCATGAGCGCGTCCTTGATGAGCCCCGTCTTCGTCTCGTCCTTGATGTAATCGCGGATCAGCGGCGTGTTGACCAGGACCTCGGTCGCCAGCGTGCGCCCCGGGCCGTCGGCGCGCGGCAGCAGGCGCTGCGACAGGATGCCGAGCAGCGACTCCGACAGCAGGATGCGGATCTGGTTGCGCTCGTGCGGCGGGAAGAAGTCGATGACGCGGTTGACCGTCCGGATGGCGTCCAGCGTGTGCAGGGTCGACAGCACCAGGTGACCGGTCTGGGCCGCGGTCAGGGCCGCCTCGACCGTCGCCTTGTCGCGCATCTCGCCCACCATGATGACGTCGGGGTCCTGGCGCATGGCATACTTCAGCGCGTCGACGAAGTCGGCGGTGTCGAGGCCGATCTCGCGCTGGATGACCAGCGACTGCTGGTTGCGGTGCAGGAACTCGATCGGGTCCTCGATCGTCACCACGTTCTTGGGGAACCGCCGGTTGATGAAGTCGACCATCGCGGCGAGCGTCGTGGACTTGCCCGATCCGGTCGGGCCGGTCACGAGCACCAGGCCGCGCGGCTGGCTGGCCAGCTCGCTGACGACGGCCGGCGGCAGCCCGAGCGCCTCGAACGAGGGGATGGCGTCGGCCACCACACGCATGACCACGCCGATCGACCCGCGTTGGCGCAGGACGTTGCAGCGGAAGCGCGCCACGGCCGGGATGGTGAAGGCGAAGTCGAGCTCGTGCCGGTGCGCGAACAGCGCCCGCTGCGAGTCGGTCATCATCGCCATGGCGATCTGCTCGGTCTGCTCCGGGGTGAGCGCCGGCACCCCCTCGTAGGCGATGAGGTCGCCGTCGAGGCGCAGGTGGGGCGGCGCGCCGGCTTGCAGGTGGATGTCGGACGCGCCGCGCGCGACCATGCTCTTGAGCAGGTCGGCCATGCGCAGGCCACGGGCCGCGGTGTCGCTCACGGCGCCACCAAGATCGGCAACGGCAGGCTGGGACGCAGGGTCATGGCGCAGTCTAGCCGCCCGCGCGCGCGTGGTCTGTGAAACCGTCCGCGGCCGGCGCCCGTGCGCGACCCGGTCCGCCGTCGCCCCCGCGGCCGGCGGGGCGCTTCGCTGCCGGCCCCCGGGCCGCTCGACCCGGTCGCGCGCTCAGCGCCGCGGGGGCAGGCCCAGGGCCGCCTGCTCGACCGCGTCGCGGATGGCG
>JAHYJQ010000108.1 GCA_019429025.1 Trueperaceae bacterium
GTTGGAGCCGACGTCACCGGCCCCGTCCGCACCGCGCGAGCTCGCCGCGCTGGCCCCGCGCGCGGCCGACGCGCTCGCCCGCCTCCCCGCCGCCACCCGCGCACTGGACGCGCTGCGCCTGGCCATCGCCGAGGACCTCGTCGTGCTGCTGCGTGATCGAAGCGGCGCCGGCGGCCGCGCCGCGTACCTGTTCGTTGCCGCACCCAGCGGCTGGGACCCGGGCGCCCGGGGCAACGCCGACCTCGCCGACCTCCACGGCCCCGTCCCGCACGCCGGTCCCCTGCGGGCGGCCGGCGCCGCCATCGCCGACGCCATGGTCGACAAGGGGCCGTTCGTCCGCTACGTGTGGAGCCTCGCCGCCGACGACGCGCCGAGCCACCACCCGCGGCGGCACCCGGCCACCCCGCTCGACGGCCGCGACCCGGCGACCTGGTGGCTGCGGGTCGAGCGCCAGACGACGCTGCCGCTGCCGCGCCTGGGCGCCGCCGCGTTCTTCATCCGGGTCCTGCACCAGCCGCTCGCGCGGGCGGTCGCGAGCCCCGGGCGCCGGGCGCGGATGGCGTCCGCCGTGCGTTCGATGGACGCCGCGCTGCGCGCGTACAAGGGGCTCGCGGGGTCCGCCGACGCGCTCCTCGGCTGGCTCGAGCGCCCGGAGGCGACCGGTTAGTCCTCCAGCTCCACCTCGAAGGTCGCCGACACCGCGCCGGTCGCCACGACCTCGTCCGTCTCCAGGTCGTAGCGCAGCGCGTTGCCGCGCACCTCGTCGGCGCCGCGTCGGCTCACCGCCGGCGCGCCGGTCAGGAGCGCGACCCCGGCGGCCTCGTCGAGTTCGAGGCGATCGGCCTCGCTCACGCGTTCGCCGGAGGTGACCACCACCGAGCCGATCAGCGTCGCGCGTTCGCGCTCGACGTCGAAGGTCATCTCGTCGGCCGTGGCCTCGAGCGGCGGGCGGTCGTCGCCCTCGGCGGGCGCGCGGGAGAGCGCGATGGGACCGTCCAGCGTGGCGACGTCGGTGCCGCGATCGAGGAAGAAGCGGTCTGCCAGGACCGTCGTCCTCCCCTGCCGCAGCTCGACCGGCCGGGCGTCTCCCGCGTCGATCTCCGCGACGCAGCCGGGTCGGTCGAAGGTGACGCGGCCGCCGTAGAGCTCCACCGTCTCCTCGTCGCCCGTGGCCTCCGTCTCGTCGGCATCGCCCGGGCCGGCCGCAGCGGACGGGCTCGCGCCCCCGTCCGACCGCGTGGGGTCGGCGGGCGCCGCATCGGGGTCCGCCGCCGCCCGCTCCCGCGGCACCCGCACGACGGCCACCTGGCTCAGCAGCACGGTCTCCTCGAAGGCGGTCTCGACGTACCCCGCCACGGGGCCGAAGAACACGTTGGTGAGGACGCCCTCCTCGCAGTTGCGGTTGGCCAGCACGGTGCGGGCGCCGTCGGCGCCGGCGGTGCGCTGGGCGATGACGATCGTGCGCTCGCCGCGGGTGACCGTGACCGTCGGCAACCCCTGGGCCAGCGCCAGGGCGGCGCCGACGACGATCACCGACGCCACGCCGAGGCGGCGTCCGTTCAGGGCGCCTTCTCTCGGACGAGCAGGAACTGCTCGACGGAGTACGGCGTCGGCAGCGAGGCGTCCATCGCCTCCACGAAGCGGAAGCGGACGTCCTGGCGCACGCGGGCGGTCTCGAGGCGGACGCCCGCGCCCTCGTCGACGGCGATCGCGGGATCGCCCAGGACCTCGGCGACCTCCTCCTCGTCGTCGTAGAAGACCTCGTCGCCCTCGGAGGTGATGTCGCCGTCCTCCACGCGCACGCCGCCGACGGCGTAGAGCGCCGAGATGTCGGTCAGGACGCGGATCTCGTCCGCCACGATGCGCAGCTCGCCGCCGTCGTCGGCGGTGCGGACGACCTCGGGCCGGTCGCTGCCGGAGAGCACGCCGAGGTTGGCGTCCTCCTCGTACTCGAGCCGCTCCGCGCGGGCGGCCTGGTCGCCGTTGAGCAGGCGCACCTCGCCCTCGCTGACGCTGGTGTCGGTGTCGACGTCGAAGGTGACGCGCTCTGCGTCGATGATGACCTCGGGCTCGCCCTCTTGGGCCGGCGCGATGCGCACCTCCACCCGGGCGCCGTCGATCCCGGCGAGCACGCCCAGGCCGGTGGCCTCGGCGTAGCGCAGGGTCGCGCCGACCGCCGTCAGCCGGCCGCGGGTCACGACCACGCCGCCGTCGAAGACCGCGTCGCGCCGCCCCTGCGCCTGCGCGATGAGCTCGCCTTCGGGGGCCGTGAGCTCGGCGCGTGGGCCGCGGATCGTCAGGTTGGAGACCGTGGCGACGACGCCGTCCGGCTCGGGGTGTTGGTAGACGATGGGACCGAAGCGCAGGTTGCCCGACTGCGTGCCGCCGCTCGAGTCGATCGTGATGAGGCGGCGCGCCGGCGGCTCGGTGTCCTCCTGGGCCGCGGCGTGGCTGCCCACCGCGAGGGGGACCCAGGCGAACGCGAGGGCGAGGGCGACCGCCCCGAGGGCGGCGCGGCCCGGGCCCGCGTGGCGCGATCGGACTGACTTGGGAAGCAGCTCGCGTGACGACAAGGTGGTCCTCCTGGGCGCCGGCCCGGCCCTCACGGCTCGCGCACGTCGGCGACGAACGCCGAGGTGCCGACCGTGCCGGGGCCGCCGGCCTGGAAGTCGGTGAAGTCGAAGCTGATGCGCATGTCCTGGTAGACGCTGCGGCCGATGCCCTCGCCGGTGATCTCCACGTGCGGCACCTCGAAACGGCCGACGTCCTGCCGCACCAGCACGTTGCGCTGGTCGCGGCCCTCCATGAGCACGTCCCAGCCGTCGGCGACCAGGTGGGCGTCGATGCGCTCGGCCACCAGGTCGTCGCGCCGGTCGATGACCAGCCGCTCGGCGGAGAGCGTGAAGTCGACGACGCCGCCGACGGTGCGCACGCCGTCCTCGACGCCGAACAGTTCGGTGGTGTCGCGGTCGGGATCGAACAGCGCGGTGGGCGCGCTGAACGTCCACACGGCCTCGGGGTCCGCCTCCGGCATGAGCACGACGCTCGCGCCGCTGAGGGCGATGGTCGCGTCGGGCACGTCGGGTCGCCGGTCGGGGAGCAGCGTGAGGGCGAACAGCCCCAACACCACGGCGACCAACGTGAGGAGCGCGGCCCGGGTCACGCGCTCACCCTACACCGCGGCTCCTGAACGGCACATGACGGTTCGGCCGGCGTCCCTTCAGGATCGGCGGCGGCCCACGGGACGCCGCGCACCCCGTCTACTCGAACATCACCGACGTGATGCGGTAGCTCAGCTTGCCGAGGTTGACCTGGTCGCCCGCGCGGCGGCCCACCAGTTGCTGGCCCAGCGGCGACTCGTCGGAGATGCGGTTCTCGAACACGTCGGCCTCGAGCGAGCCGACCAAGTGGAACACGTGCGTGGTGCCCCGCTCGTCCTCCAGGTGGAGGCTCGCGCCGAGCCGGGCGACCGACTCGACGCCGGACGCCTGCTCCACGACGACGGCCCGCGCGACGATCTCCTCGAGATCGGCGATGCGCGTCTCGTTGGCGCTCTGCAGGAGCCGCGCCTCGTCGTAGGCGGCGTTCTCGCGCAGGTCGCCGTCGGCGAGCGCGGCGCCCATGTACTCGGAGAGCTCCTGGCGGCGCTCCTCCTTGAGGTAGCGCAGCTCCTCCTGGATCTTGGCGAGCCCCTTGGGGGTCAGTTGGATCGTCTTGTCGGCCATGTTCACCTCGTCCGGCACCCGAGGCGCCTCGATGTCACGGATGCTAACCGTTCGCGGCCGGCGCCAGCGTGTGTGGGGTAGCATCCCGCATGCGCATCCCGTCCAGCACGCGCGCTTCGGGACGGGTGGGACGCCGGTTCCTCGTCGTGCTACCGATCCTCGTCCTCCTCGCCTTCGCCGCCTGGCACCTCCCCGTCCCCGGCACCGCCGACGCGACGGTTCCCCACGAGCACGCGCAGCGGCTCGCCGCCGCGCCCAGCCAGGAGGCCCACCCATGCTGGAGCAGCGCTTCATCGAGACGAACGGCGTCCGCCTGAACGTGCTCCAGGACGGTCCGCAGGACGGTCCGCTGGCGATCCTGCTGCACGGTTTCCCCGAGTTCTCCGACGGCTGGCGCAGGCAGATCCCCTTCCTGGCGGCGGCCGGGTACCGGGTCTGGGCGCCGGACCAGCGCGGCTACGCGCTGAGCGACAAGCCGGACGGGATCGCGGCCTACGCGCTCGACGAGCTGGCCGCGGACGTGGTCGGCCTGATGGACGCCGCCGGCCGCGAGCGCGCGTTCCTGGTCGGCCACGACTGGGGCGCGGCCGTCGCCTGGTGGGTGGCTCAGACGCAGCCGCAGCGGGTGGTGCGCCTGGTGGTCATCAACGTCCCGCACCCGGCCGTCATGCTGGCGCACCTGCGGGGCAGCCTCGCCCAGCTCCTCAAGAGCTGGTACATCTTCTACTTCCAGCTTCCCTGGCTCCCCGAGTGGACGCTGAGCCTCGCGAGCTGGCGCAGCCGAGCATCGACCTGTGCGACGACGGCCGGTTGGTCTTCTTCGAGGAGGCGAGCCACTGGGTCCACCACGAGGAGCCCGACCGCGTCAACGCGCTGATCGGGGCGTTCCTCGACGCCGAGGCGCGGCCGCCGGTGGCGTGATCGACGACCCCGCCGGGCGGCCTACCAGCCCTCGGTCCCGGGCCCGCCCTTGAAGGGCCCGACCACCCGCGAGGTCACCCAGCTGCCGTAGAAGTCGCCGCCGACCGGGCGCACGACCTCGCCGTCGACGGTGATGCGGTCCACGCGCGAGGGGTAGAAGGCGATCCAGCCGGCGATCGCCGCGAACGGCGGCGTCGGGTCGGCGTACCACCAGCAGGCGGCGGGCGCGCGCGCGTCGCCGACGACGAGGTCGGCGTACGAGGCCGCGCCCTTGAACTCGCAGAAGGTGCGGCGCGCGAGCGGATGCAGGAGGTCGGTACGCACGTCGTCGGGCGGCAGGTAGTAGACCGGGGCGTGCGAGGTCTCGAGCACGCGGACGGCGCGGCGGCTCTCGGCGACGGTCAAGCCGCCGTGGGTGACGACGACGTGCTCGGTCGACGGGGCGAGGGCCGGGGGGCGCGGGTAGTCCCAGACGGACTCCTGGCCGGGGCCTGGGGGTTCGGGTGTCGGGTGGCGCATGCACGAGGGTATCCGCGGGGTCCGGCGGCGACCGGTGGCCAGGACCCGGTCGGGCGGCGTGAATCCCACGCCACCCACGCGACTGCCCGCGCCGAATCGGGCATCATCGGGGGCGTGACCGCAGCGAGCGCGCTCGCGTCCCTCGCCTTGGTGCTCGGCGTCTCCGCCCTGCTCGTGGGAACGGGCCTGACCAAGCGGCCCGGGCTCGGCGTCCTCGGTGCCCTGCTGGTCGTCGGCCTCACGCTGTGGCTGCGCGGCGACGGCCCGGGCGCCCTCGGCTTCGCCGCCCCGGATGCGTGGTGGCGGACGGTGCTGCTCGCGCTCGGGCTGGGCGTCGGCATCCAACTGCTGTCCGTGACGCTCGTCGAGCCCTGGGCCGAGCGGTGGACCGGCGAGGCGCACGATCACGCCATCGTGGACGGCGTACGCGGGAGCTGGCGGGCGTTCGGCCTGTGGATGCTCGTCGTGTGGCTGTTCGTCGCCCCGCTCGAGGAGGTCGTCTTCCGCGGCTTCCTCATGACCGAGACGGCTCGGCTGCTCGGGACCTCCCCCTGGGCGACGGCCATCAACGTCGTCCTGGGGGCGGTCGTGTTCGGCCTCGCGCACGGCTACCAGGGCCGCAGCGGCGTGCTGAGCACGGGGGTCGCCGGCGCCCTGCTCGGCCTCGTCTTCGTCGCCAGCGGTTTCGACCTGTGGCTGGCGATCCTCACGCACGGCTTCATCGACACGGTCGGCATCGCGCTCATCGCGGTCGGGGGCGACCGGGCCCTTCGACGGCTGCGACTGAGGGCGTCGGCGTGACGCACGCGGCGCCGTCGGTCACGAGCCCAGAGTGGCTAGGCCCATGCCGTGCCAGCCAGGTGATAACAACCTGCGGTATGGTGTTATCACGATGGTGCGGACGCAGATCAGCCTCACGGAAGAGGAATACGCGGCAGCGAAGCGCGAGGCGCGGCGCATGGGGATCTCGCTCGCGGAGCTTCTGCGACGTTCGTTGCGGAACGTGCTTCCGGTCGACGAGGCCCGGCCCTGGATGCGCTACGCCGGGATGATCGAGTCCGGCGACGCGGCCTCGAGCCTGCACGTCGACGAGTTGGTCTATGGCCGCAAAGATTGACGCCTACGTCGACACGTCGGCCCTGATCGCCTTCGTGGACGCGAGCGACACCTACCATCCCGTCTTCCGGCGCCTGTTCGCGGCGCCGCCGCGCGTCGTCGTGACGTCCAGCCTGGTCGTCACCGAGGGGCACGGGTGGTTCCTGCGGCGTTTCGATCGCGTCAGGGCCCTGCGGTTCCTGGCGATGATCGACGACATGCCCTTCATCGACGTCCGTTCCGTCGGGACATCCGAACTCCAGGGCGCCACCGCGATGCTGCGCCGCTTCGCCGACCAGGACCTCACCCTGGTCGACGCCGTGGGCCTGCACCTCATGCATCACGAGCGCGTCGCGTCGTGCTGGTCGACGGACCGGCACCTCGGGCTGACCGGTACGCCGCTCGCCATCCACGCGGCCTGATCGCTGGGCAGCCGGTGGGCGGAACGAAGCGCGTCGGTTGCGGCGACGGCCGATCCCCGCCTGGCGACGGATCAACCCGTCTTCCGCCCGTCGGGGTGCCCCGTCCCCTTGACGGCGCCGGGTTCTCCCGTGACGAAGTCGTTCTCCAGGTAGCGCAGCACGTCGTCGGTCGACAGGACCTTGGCGACCGTGCTGTTGGCGACCTTCAAGGCCATCTCCTGGTTGGCGGTGGCCGTGGCGACCGCGTCGCCCACCACCACGACGTCGTAGCCGCGCGAGTTGCCCGCGTAGGCGGTGCTGAGGACGCACTCGTCGGTCCACAGGCCGACGATGACGATCGTGTCGATGCCCTCCGCCTTGAGCTTCTCGTCCAGGTACGAGGCGCCGCGCTCGTCGAAGGTCCAGAACATGTCCAGGTGCTGGCCCAGGTAGAACCAGCCGTCGGCTGCCTCCGCTTCGGTCGGGGCGATCTCGGCCAGCGGCTGTATCCCGGCCGACCCGGTGAAGACGTAGGCGGCGTTCTCCGGCTCCTCGGGCCGCAGGCCCCGCGGGCCGTACCAGCGGTCCATCGCGTTGGCGATGCCGTCGTCGAACGCGCGGCTCCAGGCGCTCCAGGCGATGCAGACGCCGTCGCTGTTGGACCGCGCGGCACGCGCGGCCCGGAAGGCCTCGACGAGCCGCTTCACGTTCGGGAGGATGCCGTCCGCGTAGGGCCGGTACTCCTCCTGGCAGTCGTCGACGAGCAGCGCGATGCGGCGGGGGCGGTCCTCCAGGTCCCAGGCAGCCCAGAACGCCAGCGGCTGCCCGTGCGGACCGCCCGGGGTCGAGCTGAAGTTGGGCATCGGCTCCAGCGCGAGCGCCATGTCGCGGTGCTTGCAGGGCTGGCGGAGGGCCTCCTCGAGCGTCGGTACGTGGCGTTCGGCGTGCTTCATCGAGCGGCTCCTCTCGACGGCAACCGGCTCCGTGAGGGACGCCAAGTGAAGGACCGCGTGAGCGCGGACGGGGACCGCGGTTGCCGAGCGGGGCGCGACCGATCTCCAGGTCGCGTTCGAGGCGGAGGCACGCGCGCCGCAGCTCGCTGCGGGGCGTTCGTCGCGTCCGCCGGGTTCTCGGTCACGCTATGGGCCGTCGCGTGGCACGTCAAGGGACGCTCAGGATGCTGCGCGGCGCAACGAAACGTGTCAGCCTCGTGAAGGGCGTGAGACGATCCTGGCCCCTTCTCCTCGTGGCGACCGGCCTGGCGGTGTTCGGCGGCGGCTTCGCCCAAGACGTGGCGTTCGCCGGCATCCCGTACCAGGACCCGACGCCGGAGAGGGCTGCCGACTTCATCCACCGCGCGCGTGGCCTCGCTGGTCCGTTGGGTGGGGCTGGGCCTGCTGCCGTCTGGCGCGATCACCAGCTTCACCCGGCGCCTCGCAAGACGGGAGGAGCGGCGATCCGTGGTGCCGTGACGAGCGGCGCCGCAGCGTGACTGCCTGACCCTCATCGCCTGCATGGGCCAGCGATACAGACGCATACGCGAGCGTCCCTTACCCTGGGAGGTACGGAACGTGGAAAGGGAGGAGACTTCATGGCAGCCATGGTGAAGGTCATCGAGGTTCTGGCGCAGTCCGAGAAGAGTTGGGACGACGCGGCCAGGGTGGCGCTCGAGGAGGCCTCCAGGACGCTCAGGGGCATCCAGAGCATCTACGTCAAGGACATGCAGGCCATCGTCAAGGACAATCGGATCGTGCAGTACAGGCTCAACGCGAAGATCTCGTTCCTTCTCGAGCGGGACGACTGACCTCGGCCAGATCGCGCGCGGCATGAGGCGCCATGTCACTTGCGGCATGACGCTTCATGCCGCACGCAGTTTGCGGTAGGGGTTCGCACGGCGCCTCTGCCCGAAGGGGTCGGCTGCCTGCCACTGGCAGGGTGGCGTGCACCCGTCGATGCTGGGGCGTGTTCGGTCTCTCTCGCAGGGCGGCCACGGCGCTTCTATCCGTGGCCCTGGTCGCCGTGCTCGGGGTGGCGCTGGTCGCGATGGTGCCGCGCGTGCGGCTCGAGCGCGCGGAGGACCCGGGTCTCGGCGTGCGCGACCTGCACGCCCAGGGTGTGACGGGGGCCGGCGTCTCGGTCGCGATCATCGACGGTCAGCTGCGGCGCGACCACGTAGAGTACGCCGACCGACTCGTGGCCTACGAGGAGCTCGACGACTTCGCCGGGCTGCCGTTCGACATGCACGGTCCCGCCATGGCCAGCCTGCTGGTCGGGCGATCCGTCGGCGTCGCTCCGGGCGCCGCGTTGCACTACTTCGCCCTCGACTTCGCGCGGCTGACGCCGGAGCGCCTGGCGGCGGCCATCGACCACGTGGTCGATCGGAACGACAGCCTGCGGCCCGACGAGCGGGTGCGCCTGCTGAGCGTGTCGACGGGGTACCGCGGCGAGAAGCGCGTCGTGGTCGACGCCGCGATCCTGCGGGCGATGGAGCGCGACGTCTTCGTGTTGCTGAGCGTCAAACCGCTGGACTACCTGGATCCGCCGCTGGCGATTCGCGGGCTCGGCTGTGCGCCGTGGCGCGACTGCGATCGACCGGAGGCGTTCGGCGTCTCGCCGGCCGAGGCCGCCTTCTGGCGCGCCGACGGCGAATCGGTCGGCGAGGTGTTGGCACGGCGCGCGGCCTCCGACGCCGCGCTCGGGTACGTCACCGTCTACGCCCCCGCCCACCATCGCACCGTGGCCGGCCACCACCACCCGCGGCACTACCGTTACGACGTCGAGGGCGGCGACAGCGAGTGGCCGCCGTACCTCACGGGGGTGCTGGCACTGGCGCTCCAGGTGGCGCCGCACCTGCCCGCGACCGAGCTCGCGGGCCTGTTGGCTGAGGGTGCGGTGCACGGGCGTGGGCTGGTCGCACCGGAGCGGGTGGTGGAGCTGGCGTCTGCGCTCGCGGAAGCGGGAGGCACCGCCGTCGTCGCGGGCGGATGGGAAGGTGGACGCAGATGAGCGACCGGCAGGCACGTTCGAGGGTCCTCGCCGCGTTCCCCGGCATGGGCGCCGTGATCGGCATCGGCGCAGGCTTCGGCCTGGTGCTGGGGACCATCCTCGGCAACCTGGTCATGGGCATGCTGGCCGGGGCCGCCCTGGGGACGGAAGGATAGCGCCCATGTTCGAGGTCGACCGCGCGCTCTTGCGAGGGGCCGCGACCTGAACAGGGCCACGAACGCCGAGTTCCTGGATCTCGTGGCTCGGGACGTCGCCGAGCGCTACGGCGACCGGCGGGGCGGATCGGTGGGCGACGTTCCTGACGTTCAACGAGCGCATGAGCGCGACGATCGAGCGCGAGGCCCGCGAGCAGGGTGTCGCCGTCTTCGCGCGGACCGCGGGCGTTTCGGTCGAGGAGTCGTCGGGGGCCGTCATGCGAGGACTCGGCTTCGAGCCCGGCCGCGGTGGCGACGGCGCCTCGCGCGGAGCCTGAACCGTGAACCGGCCGCGGCTCGAGCCATCCGGCCCGCCGCGGTCGACGAGCCCGTCGTAGACTCGGTTCGTGCGTTCCCTGCC
>JAHYJQ010000109.1 GCA_019429025.1 Trueperaceae bacterium
TGGCGGGTTTGGCACGCGCCGGCGTCGGGCCCGAGCGGGCCGCCGAGCTGCTCGAGGCGGCGATCGCCGCGGCGCCGCGCCTGGTCGATGCCCACCTGGCGCTCGCCGAACTGCAGACGACGCCCGCGCGCGTCATCCAGGTGCTGCGCCGGGCGAGCGCGTGGCTGCCCGACTCAGCGGCCCTGCAGCTGGCGCTGGTCGACGCGGCGCTGGATGCCGGCGACGCGCGCGGAGCGATCGACCTGCTGCGGTCGGCCGCGGGCGACCCCGTCGGCCGCCGGCCGGCGATCTACCTCCTGGCCGCGCGCCTGCCGGCCGAGCTGGCCCGTGACGCCCTCGCCTTCGCCCGCGAGGGCCGCGACGTCTTCCCCGACGATGCCGACCTGCGCCGCCTGGAGATCGACCTGCTGCGGGCCGCGGGCGACGCCGCCGGCGCCGCCGCCGCCCTCGGCGCCTGGGTCGAGACGGGCTCGGCCCCGCTGCGCGAGGTGGTGGCGTTCGCGGAGGCGCTGGCCTCACAGGGGCGCATCGACGAGGCCCAGGCGTGGCTGGCGACCGTCGCCGACGCCGACGACGACGCCGACCTGCGCAGCGCCCGCATCGAGCTGGCCGCTGGCCGCGCCAGGGCCGCGCTGACGACGCTGGAGCCACGCGTGGCCGCCGGCGAGGCCGACGCGCTGCGCCGTACCCTCTACGCGATCGCCCTCGGGCGCGTCGGACGCACCGACGAGGCGAACGCCATGCTCGAGGACGTGGTGCGGAGCGCGGGCGCGCCGGAGGCGGACGCCCGCACGCTCGAGGCCGGCGCCCTCGCCGAGCGCGCGCTGACCGTCCTCGCCGACCAGCGCCAGGTGTCGGGTGCCGACGCGGTCGCCCTGTCGCCGGAGGCCTCGACCGCCTTCGAGCAGGGACTCTTCGCCCTCGAGAACGGCGACGTGCTGACGGCGCGCGACGCGTTCGCGCGGGCCCGTGGGCTCGACGACGTCGGGCTGCTGGCCTTCTACGAAGGTTACGCGCGACAGGTGCTCGGCGACCCGCGCGGCGCGATCGTCGCGTACCAGGCCGCGCGCGACGAGCTCGGCGACAACGACGTGCTGCTCAACAACCTCGGCTACGCCCAGCTCCAGGTCGGGCGCCTCGACCTCGCGCTCGAGACGCTCCGCCTGGCGCTCGAGGCGAACCCCGCCAACGCCCGGGCGCACCTCAACCTCGGCCTGACCTTCTACGGTCTCTCGCGCTTCACGGATGCGGCCGACGCCTTCGACGAGGCCCTCGCGCGCGACCCGACCCTGGCCGGGGTGGCGGGCTCCGTCATCGACGACGCCCGCCGTCGGGCCGGCCGCTGAGGGGGACGCCGGCATGGAAGCGATGAACGTCAGGCAGGCAGTGCGGGACGTGCCCGCGTACCGCTTCGAGGCGCTGCCCGCGCTCGTCAAGCTCGACCAGAACGAGAGTCCCGACGACCTCCCGGCGACGCTGCGGGAGGCGGCGCTGGCGCGGGTCGCCGCGGCCGAGTGGCATCGCTACCCGGACCTGCATCCGGACGGCCTCGCCGCGCGCCTCGCCGCACGCCACGACTGGCCCGCTGAGGGCGTCGTGGTCGCCGGCGGCTCGAACGTCCTGATCCAGGCGCTGGTCGTCCTCTCGGGGATCGGCCGGAACGTCGCGGCCCTGAGCCCCTCGTTCCCCCTGTACGCGCAGCAGGCACGCCTACTCGGTGCGGCCTTGCACGAGGTGCCGCTCGGACCCGAGCACGCCTTCCCCACGGAGGCGGTGATCGACGCGGTCGCCGTCGGCTCGGGCGTCGGCTTCCTGCCGGCGCCCCTGGCCCCGACCGGCAACGCCGTCGACCCGCGTGACCTGCGGCGCGTCGCCGAAGCGGCGGGCCCGGGCTGGACGATCGTCATCGACGAGGCGTACGCCGAGTTCGCCGGCTCCGACCACACGCTCCTCGCGCGCGACCACCCGCGGGTGGTGGTGCTGCGCACGCTCTCGAAGGCCTTCGGCCTGGCGGGCGCCCGCCTCGGCTACGCCGTCGCGGATCCTGCGCTGGCCGTGGAACTGCGCAAGGTGATCCTGCCGTTCTCGGTCTCGGCACTGCAGCTCGCGGTCGGCGAGGCGGTCCTGGACGCGCCTCACTGGATCGACGAGCGCGTGCGCGCGACGGTCGCGGAGCGCGAGCGGCTGGCCGCCGAGCTGCGCGTTCGGGGCGTGCGCTTCGTGCCGAGCGTGACCAACTTCATCCTGCTGCGGGTGGCCGACGCCGCCGCGACGCACCGCGGGCTCTTGCGGCACGGTGTGCTCGTGCGCCGCCAGGACCACCTTCCCGGTCTGGCCGGCGCACTGCGCGTCACCGTCGGCCGGCGCGACGAGAACGACGCCTTCCTGCGGGCGTGGGACGCGCTGACGCGGGTGAATGGGGAGCCGCATGCCTGAACGTCGATCCGAGATCCACCGCGTGACGCGCGAGACCGACGTGCGCGTGACCCTCGACCTGGACGGCGGCGGCCGCGGCGAGCCGGCGACCGGCCACGGCTTCCTCGATCACCTCCTCGAGCAGCTCGTCCGTCACGGGCGGCTCGGCCTGGACGTCGTGGCCGAGGGCGACCTGCACATCGACGTTCACCACCTCGCCGAGGACGTGGGCATCACGCTCGGCCAGGCCTGGCGCAGCGCGCTGGGCGATGCGCTGGGGATCGAGCGCTACGCGGACGCGTTCGTCCCCATGGACGAGACGCTGGCGCACGTCGTCGTCGACCTCTCGGGCCGTCCGTTCCTGGCGTTCGACCCCGCGGCCGTGCCCGGCGACGTCGGCGGCTTCACCTGCTACCACCTGCGCGAGTTCCTGCGCGGCTTCGTGAACCACGCGCGCGCCACCGTCCACGTCCGCTGGCTCGCGACCGGCGACCCGCACCACGGCTGCGAGGCCGTGATGAAGGCGTTCGCCAGGGCGCTGCACGCGGCGACCCGCGTCACCGGCGACGCCCTGCCGTCGACCAAAGGGACGCTGTGATGCCATGCGCGTCGCGCTGATCGACTACGGCGCCGGCAACCTGCACAGTGTCGCGAAGGCCCTGGCCGCCGCCGGCGTCCCCGCCTTCCGGACCCGCGATCCCGCAGCGGCGGCCGAGGCCGACGCCTTGGTGCTGCCCGGGCAGGGGCACTTCGGCCAGGTGATGGCCGCGTTCGCGGCCAGCGGCTTCGAGGACGTCGTGCGGCGCCACCTCGCCGAACACAGGCCCTTCCTGGGGATCTGCGTCGGCCTGCAGTTGCTCATGGAGGGCTCGGACGAGGCGCCCGGGGTCGCGGGCCTCGGCATCCTGCGCGGCCGCGTGGTCCGCTTCCCGGCCGCGGACGTCAGCGTGCCGCACATGGGCTGGAACGCCCTGCGCCCGTGGGGCGACGCGCCCCTGCTGGCGGGCATCGCGGACGGCGATCACGCCTACTTCGCGCACTCGTACCTGGTGGCCTTCGACGAGGCGGACCCGGCCGCGTCCGGCGTGAGCGGCGGCGCCTGGACCGACCACGGGCCGACACGCTTCCTGAGCGCCCTCTCGAGCGGCTCGGTGCACGCGACCCAGTTCCATCCCGAGAAGAGCCAGCGCGTGGGCCTGCGGCTGCTGGCGAACTTCGCCGCGCTCGTAGAGCGCGCCGCGCTCGACGAGGGCGACGCGGGCGGGGAGGCGACGGCGACGTGATCCGCGGCTGGACGGCGATCCTGTTGGCCGGCTGGCTCGCGTGGGGCGGCGTGGCCTCGGCGCAGGCGGCGTGGACCGTCCAGACGGTGGCCCTGCGGGACCTGCGCGAGGCGAACGCCGAGGTGGCCAGACTGGGCGACCTGGGGCTCGCCGCGTACACCGGTTTCACCATGCTCGACGGCCTGCAGTACGTGCGCGTCAGGGTCGGCTGCTTCGATCGTGAGACGGCCGAGCGGTGGGCGGCCGTGCTGCAAACGGGTGTGACCCCGGAGGCGGTCGCGCTGCCGCTGGACGCGCCGCCGCTGGGCGTCCCCTGCGTGGCGGCCGACGTCGGCTTCCGCAAGCCGGCGGATTGGGCCCTGGTCTCGCATTCGGGCGAGCAGCCGACCTTCCGGGTCGAGGTCGCGGGCCACGCCGCCTACCTCCGGCACGACGGTGCAGGGTGGCGCCTGTGGCAGGCGGTCGCGCCGCCGCCCGAGGCGCTGCCGCCCACGACGGGCACGGCCGGCCTCGCTGGCGGCGTCGTGCGCGCCGCCACCCTCGCGGGTCGGGACGTCGTCCGCCACGCGCTGTGGGGCGCCCTCTGCCCCGGTCGGCTCGTGGCGGCGATCGGAGACGTCGCGATCGTCGATCAGGGCGACGCGATCGTCGCGTGTGGGCTGGCGACGGCGGCGCCGTGAAGCGCTTGCCGCCCATGGCCCCCGGATCGCGCACCTGGGGCTCCTGGCGCTACTGGCTCGTGCCGGGCATGGGCGTCAAGCGGCACGTGACGTGGGCCGTCCTGGGTGCCAGCGTGGCCATCGTCGGCACGATCGGCTTCACGCTGTGGCTGCTGGGCGACCGACGCGACGCCCTGGCGGCGCCGATCGAGGACCTGCTGGTCGGCGCAGGCTGGACGCGCGCCGGCGGTTGGGTGACGGGCGCCCTGGTGGCGCTCGGCGTCACCTTCACCGTGGCCGCGATCGCTCGCCTCAACCGCTCCCTGCTGTCGAACTGGCTCGTCCGACCGCAGGATGCGGCGCAGCTCGTCCACCGACGCCTGACGCTCGCCCGCGGTCCCAAGATCGTGGCGATCGGGGGCGGCACCGGCCTGAGCCTCCTGCTCCGCGGCCTGCGCGAACACAGCTCGAACCTCACGGCCGTCGTCGCCGTCAGCGACGACGGGGGCTCCTCGGGCAGGCTGCGGGCCGCCTTCGGGATGCCCGCGCCGGGTGACCTGAGCGACTGCCTCGCCGCCCTCTCGGTGGACGAGGCGTCGCTCGGGCGCCTGCTGCAGTACCGCTTCACCCGTGGGGAGGCGCTCGAGGGGCACACCTTCGGCAACCTGCTCATCACGACCCTGAGCGAGGTGGAAGGTGATTTCGGCGATGCCCTGCGGGTCATGCAACGCCTGCTCAATCTCAACGGGGCCGTCTGGCCGGCGACCGCGCAGGCGGTGACGCTGCGGGTCGTCAAGGCCGACGGCAGCGTGGTCGAGGGCGAGAGCAACCTGGCCGCGCACCCCGGTCCGGCCGCGCGCGTCACCCTGAACCCGGACGCCCCCGAGGCGCTGCCCGAGGTCGTCGCGGCGCTGGCGGACGCCGACCTCGTCGTCCTGGGTCCCGGCAGCGTGTTCACCAGCACCCTGCCGCCGGTCGTGGTGCCGGCGGTCGCCGCCGCGCTCAGGGACTCGCCGGCCACGCTCGTCCAGGTGATCAACATCATGACGGAGGCCGGCGAGACCGACGGCTTCGACGCCTGGGACCACGTCGACGCCATCGAGCGGCACGTGGGTCGGCGCCCCGACCTGGTGGTCGTCAACGACACGCCGCTCGATGCCGAGCGCGTCGCCGCGTACCGAGCCGAGGGCGCCGAGGTCGTGGCGGTCGATCCGGACCGCTTCCGCGCGGCCGACATGGCGTTCGTCGCGTGGCCGCTGCTCGGGCCCGCCCCGCACGCCCAGCACGACCCGGCGGCGCTGGCGCGGGGCCTGGTGACCTGGTGGGCGGAGCGGGGGGGCCGGTGACGCTGCCGGTGTCGGTCGCGCGGCAGCGCATGCGGTGGGCCTGGATCGCGCTCGCCGCGGGCCTCCTGCTCGGCCTCGCCACGGCCCAGGGGGACGACCCCACCGAGTCCGGGCCGCCTCCCGGGCTGCTGGCGCCGACGTCGCCCGTCTACGCCGACGTCGCCTGGTACGACCTGGTGGCCATCCGCTGGGTCGAGCCCGATGCCGCCAGGGTGTGGCTGGAGGTGGAACTGGCCGCCGTCGATCCCGCCGGGACGGGCCCGCTGGGCCTGCGCCAGCCGATCGTCGAGGTGTACGTCGACGACGGGGGTGGCGGCGCGGCGACGCTCCTCCCCGGCTCCGGCCTGCGGATGCCCGATGGGGACGGTTGGCGCCATGCGGTGCGCATCACCGGCGACGGCGTCTGGTGGTGGGAGGCGACGGTGGATGGCCGCGGCCTCCTGCCACCGAGGCCGCTGCCCGCCGTCGTGGATGGCCGCGTGGTCCGCGTCGCGTGGCCGACGGAGCGCCCCGGCGACGCCCGGGTCTACGGCATCAGCGGCGTCTACGACCCCTTCTCGCCGGACGGTTGGCGCCCCCTGGCGCGCGCGCCCTCGCCGTGGGCGTTCTCGAGCGAGGAGGGCGGGCCGCCCGTGATCGACGTCCTACCCGGCGGCGTGGACGTCTGGCAGCGGGTGCGCGACGGCGGCGCGCTCGTGCGTGACGCCGCAGCGGCGGGGGGCGGAGCGGCCACGCGCTGGCCCTGGTGGGCGCTGATGGCGGCGGGCCTCGCCCTCGCGTCGGGGGGCCTGTGGTGGCGTAGCCGGCCGCCGTCCGCGGCGGAACCGGTGGCGACGGAGGCGGTCGCGTCGACCGCCCTGCCGGCGGGCGACGGCGACGACGTCCTGATCAGCGATGAAGAACTGAGCGCGATCCCCGGCGGCGACGCTGCGCCGACGAGCCCGAGCGCACCCGACGCCGCCGGCGGCACCGAGGCCCGGCCGGAGGAGGGTCAGCCGGCCGCGACGCCGCCCACGACCAGCTCGGACGCCGGCGACGAAGCGGACGACGGCACCGAGGGCAGCTCGACGCGCGCGACCGACGCGCCGAGCGACGACAGCCGCTCGGCGAAGCGCTCGTAACCCCGATCGATCGACTCGACGCCGAGGACCCGGGTGGTCCCCTCGGCCGCCATGCCGGCCACGGCCAGCGCCCCGCCCGCGCGCAGGTCGGCCGCATGCACCTCGGCCCCCACCAGCGGCCCACCACGGACGACCAGCGTCCGCTCGGTGAGCTCCATGCGCGCCCCCATGCGCTGCAGCTCCGCGACGTGCGTGAAGCGGTCCGGGTAGACGCGGTCGCGGACGACCGAGACGCCGGGGACCGTCGCCAGGAAGGCCCCGAAGGGCGCCTGCAGGTCGGTGGGGATGCCGGGGTACTCGACCGCGGTGACGTCCACGGCCGTGAGCTCGCCGGTCGCGTCGACCCGCCACGCGTCGCGGGCCACGTCGACGATCCGCACGCCGGCCTCGGTGAGCTTCTCGCGCACGGCGACGAGGTGGTCCGGCCGGATGCCGCGCAGGGTGACGTCGCCGCGGGTGGCCGCGGCGGCCAGCATGAAGGTGCCGGCCTCGATCCGATCGGGGATCGGTCGGAAGCGCGTACCGGAGAGGCGATCGACGCCGTGGACCCGGATGAACGGCGTCCCGGCCCCCTCGATGCGGGCACCCATGCGGTTGAGCAGCTCGGCGAGGTCGGCGATCTCCGGCTCGAGCGCGGCGTTCTCGATCTCGGCCACGCCGTCGCCCAGCGCCGTCGCCAGGAGGACGTTCTGCGTCCCGCCGACCGTGGGCGCCTCGAACACCACGCGGCCCGTCAGCGGCCCGTGGCGCCGGGCGACGAAGTCGCCGTTGTCGTCCGAGACCTCGACGCCGAGCGCCGCGAAGGCCTTGATGTGGCGATCGACGGGCCTCGGCCCGAAGGCGCAGCCTCCGGGCATCGAGATGCGGGCCTCCCCGGCGCGGGCGAGCAGGGCGCCCATGACGACGAAGCTCGCGCGCATCTTGCTGACCAGCCGGTACGGTGCGCTGGTGTCGCGGACGCGCTGGGCGTGGAGGTGAACGTCGGGCCCGTCCCAGGCGACCTTGACGCCCGTGTGTTCGAGGATCTCGAGCCCGACGAGCACGTCGGAGAGCTTCGGCACCCCCTCGATGACCACGGGCTCGTCGCTCAGCAGGCTGGCGAGGATGAGGTAGAGCGCGGAGTTCTTCGCCGCGTGGACCTGGACGTCGCCGGCCAGGGGCCCGGCCCCCACGATCTCCAACGCGCTGCGCATCGTCATGCGTGCGCCTCCTCCCGGCGCCGTGGCCCCATCGGGACGCCCATGGGCACCATGTGTAAGTTGAGTGTAGCCCGCATCATCAGTTGGGTCAACCGGATGCGCCTGGTACCGATGATGCTATGATGCGCATCGAACCCGGTCCCCGGCGGACCGCGAACGACCTGGAGGTCGACGTGCCGAAGCGGGAGAAGAGCAAGCGTCTGCAGGTGGTGATCAGCGAGGAGCAAGACTCGCTGCTGACCAAGACCGCCTACCACCTCTCCAACCCCGAACGCCTGGTGTCCAAGTCCGAGGTCGTGCGGCTGGGCATCGCCATGCTCAACCGTGCGGTGGAGGACGGCCAGCTCGACCCGGAGTTGCTCCAGGCCCTCGACGAACACTGACCCGTGTTCCGCCCGGGTGACGTCATCGACGGCCGCTACGACGTGCTCGGCCCCCTCGGTCAGGGCGGCATGGGTCACGTCTTCCGCGCCCAGGACCGCCGCCTGGAGCGCATCGTCGCCCTCAAGGTGTTGCGGCCCCACCTGACCGAGACCGACGCCGACCGCTTCCGCCGCGAGATCCGCGCTCTGAGCCGGCTCAACCACCCCGCGATCGTGTCGATCTACGACCTGGGCGAGGGCGAGCACGTCTACTTCGCCATGGAGCTCGTCGAGGGCGGTCCGTTCACCGAGCTCGGTCCCGTCGCCGACGACGTCGAGCCGTTCCTGGCGCTGCTCGACGGCGCCGTGTTGGTCGCGGAGGCGCTCGCCTACGTGCACCGGCTCGGGATGGTGCACCGCGACCTCACGCCGCGCAACATCCTGCTCGGCGAGGGCGGCCGCCCGAAGGTCATGGACTTCGGCCTGGTGCAGCTCACCGAGACCTCGCGGCAACTGACGCGGACGGGCTCGACCCTGGGGACCCCACAGTACATGGCGCCCGAGCAGGCGACCGGCGACGCCACCGGCGCGGCGACCGACCTCTACGCCTTCGGCGCCGTCCTCTACCGGACGGTGACGGGCGAGGCGCCGTTCGACGCCGAGAACGACCAGGCGATCATGTACCAGCACGTCTACCACACCCCGCGGCCCGCCTCGGAGGTGCACCCGGCCGTCCCCAGTGGCCTCTCCGCCCTGCTCGAGCGCATGCTGGCCAAGCGCCCCGAGGACCGCCCCGCCTCCGCTGCGGCGGTCGCCGACGCGCTGCGCGCGCTGCGCGAAGACGGCCTGGCCCGCGTGACGCACCACCCGCACGGCGGCGCCGGCCGCCGGGGGAGCTACCCGACCGCGGTGGCCAACCCGGGCCAGCTGACGCCACGGTGGCAGGTCCGCCTGACCGAGGGGCCCCAGTGGCCGGCCGGCATGGCGGCGGCCGACGGCTTTCTGCTCGTCGGCCAGCGGAGCGACGCGCTCGCCGTCATCCGACCGGCGGACGGCGCGGTCCAGGCGACGCTCGAGCTCGACGACGAAGTGACCTCTCCCCCGCTCGTGCACGGCGACCGGGTCTGGGTCACCACCCGGGACGGTTCGCTCTCGGCGATCGCGTGGCCGAGCGGGGCACGCGCCTGGACGGCACGCGACGTCGAGGCCGTCGGGCTCACCGCGCTCGCCCACGACGTCCTGGTCGCCCGGCGCGACGGCTCGCTGGAGCGCTGGGGTCCCTCGCCCGGCGCGGTCCGCTGGCGCGCCGAGCTGAGCGCGCCGGCGACGACGCCGCCGACCGTGCTGGGCACGCTCGCGTTCGTCGGCAGCGAGGACGGCTGGCTCCACGCGCTCGATCTGGCCGAGGGGCGGACGCGCTTCAAGGTCGACGTGGGGGCCATGGTCGCCCCCACCGTGGCGGTCGATCGCCTGCTGCTCGTGCCCACCCGCGCCGGCGAACTCCACGCCTTCGACGTCCAGCGGCACGAGGTGGTCTGGACCTACGACCTCGAGGGCGAGTGCTGGGGCGCACCCGCGGTCGCGGGACGCCACGTGTTCGTCGCCTCCTGGGGCGACCAGCTGCACGCGCTGGCGCTGCGCTCCGGCGACGACGTCTGGTCACGACCGCTGGCGCACCCGGTGACGGCGTCGCCGGTGCTCGCCGGCGGCACCCTGTACGTCGTCACCGAGGGCGGCGAGTTGCTGGCCTTCGAGGCGCGCAGCGGCCGCGAGCTCGGTCGCCATCGGGTGGCGCCCTCCGCGGTTCAGG
>JAHYJQ010000110.1 GCA_019429025.1 Trueperaceae bacterium
GACCCGGCGGGCGTCATCGACGACGCCGGCTGAAGGCCGCCCGCGAGCCGGCTCGCGGGCGGCGCCTTGCCTCGCCAGTGCACGTGTGGTAGCCTGGCGTTTGGTTTCGCGCGCGTCGGCCATGACGACCACCACCGTCACCCCGATCACCCGGCCGCGCACCCGCCCCGTCGCGACCACGCGCCTGGGGTGAACCCGAGAGGTGCGCCCAGCATGAGCACGTATTTCCCCAAGGAGCCCACGCCAGGTTGGATGGTCGTCGACGCGACCGGCCAGACCGTCGGACGCCTCGCGACCCAGGTCGCCAGCGTGCTCCGTGGCAAGCACAAGCCCGACTTCACCCCGCATCAGGCCGGTGGTGACTTCGTCATCGTCGTCAACGCCGACAAGGTCGTCTTCAGCGGCAACAAGCTCGACCAGAAGGTCTACACCCGCTACACCGGGTACCAGGGCGGCCTGAAGACCACGACCGCCCGCGAGATGCTCGACAAGCATCCGGAGCGCGTCCTCGAACGGGCCGTCTGGGGCATGCTGCCCAAGAACCGGCTCGGCCGCAAGCTCATCCGCCGGCTCAAGGTCTACGCCGGCGAAGCGCACCCGCACGCCGCCCAGGTGCCGACCCCCATGGAGATCCGCTGATGGAACAGTACTACGGCACCGGACGCCGCAAGGCGGCGATCGCGCGCGTCTTCCTGCGCCCCGGCCAGGGCCGCATCACCGTCAACGGCAAGGAGTTCCAGGACTACTTCCGCGGCATCCTCGTGGGCGTCCAGGCCCTCGAGCCGCTGAAGGTGACGAACACCGCGGGTCGCTACGACGCACTCATCACCGTCGCCGGCGGCGGCCCCAGCGGTCAGGCCGACGCCATCAAGCTCGGCGTGGCGCGGGCGCTCGTCAAGGTCGACCCCAACTTCCGGCCCGCCCTGAAGTCGGGCGGCTACCTCAGCCGCGACGCGCGCATCGTGGAGAGCAAGAAGTACGGTCTGCGCAAGGCGCGGCGCGCCCCGCAGTACAGCAAGCGCTGACCCGACGTCCCGGCGTGGCCCGTCCACGCCCGATCCCGAACCCCGGTGCGGCGCGCGGCTATGAGCCTCGCGCCGCACGTCTTGCGCCAGGGCCGAGAGGAGGCCAGCGATGGACGCGATGCAGGCCGTGATCCTCGGCGTGGTCCAGGGCCTCACCGAGTTCCTGCCCGTGTCGAGCTCGGGCCACCTGGTGCTGACGAACTACCACCTCGGCTGGGGCGACCAGCTGCCGGCGGTCGTCACCTTCGCGACCAACACCGGCACCCTGCTCGCCGTGCTGGCCTTCCTCTGGCGCGACGTGCTCATGGCCGTCGGCGGCTTCCTCGCGGGCCTGCGGTCGGCGGAGGGGCGCCGCAGCGAGGGGTGGCGCATGGCGCTCCTGGTGCTCGCCGGCAGCGTCCCCACCGTCGTCATCGGCCTGCTGCTGCGGCCCGTGTTCGAGGGGCTCAACGCCCCGCTGCCGGTGTCGCTGGCGCTCATCGCGACCGGCGCCCTGCTGTGGACCGCCCCCCGGAGCGGCCCCAAGACCCGCGTGCGCGACCTGAGTTTCGTCGACGCCCTCGTGGCGGGCGCCGCCCAGGGCCTGGCGGTCGTCCCGGGGATCTCCCGCTCGGGCGCCACGATCGTCGCGCTGCTGTGGCGCGGCGGCTCGGCCGACCTGGCCCCGCGGCTGTCGTTCCTCATGTACCTGCTCGCGTCCGCCGGCGTCGCCGTCCTGACGGTCGGCGAGGTCGCCGGCGCCGACCTCGACTGGGTCGTGCTCGTCGTCATGACCCTCGGCTCGGCCGTCGTCGGCTACGCGGCGCTGTTCGTGCTGTTCGCCGTGCTCCGTCGCGGCCGCTTCCGCGTGTTCGCTCCCTACCTGTGGCTGGTCGCCGGCATCACGCTCGCGCGGCTCGCCCTGGGGTGAGCGGCCCGCGTTACCATGGAGGACCGTAGGAGGCGCCCCATGCCCGTCGTCACCCGCATCGCCCCGTCACCCACCGGTGACCCGCACGTCGGCACCGCCTACGTCGCCCTGTTCAACTACGCCCTCGCCAAGCGGCACGGCGGTCGCTTCGTCCTGCGCGTCGAGGACACCGACCGAGCCCGTTACGTCGCGGCCGCCGAGGCGCGCATCATCGACGTCCTGCGCTGGCTGGGCCTGCCGCCCGACGAGGGCCCGGGGATCGGCGGCGACCACGGCCCCTACCGCCAGAGCGAACGCCTCGCGATCTACCGCGAGCACGTCGACCGGCTGCTGGCTGGGGGCCACGCCTACCGCGCCTTCGAGACGGCGGAGGAGCTCGACGCGATGCGCCTCGAGCAGCAGCGCCGCGGGATCGATCCTGGCTACGACGGTCGCGGTCGCGGCCTCGACCCGGCGGAGCAGCGCCGCCGCGCCGAGGCCGGCGAGCCCCACGTCGTCCGCCTGCACACGCCGGACGACGGGCACACCACCTTCCACGACCTCCTGCGGGGCGACGTCTCGGTGCCGAACGGCGAGATCCGCGACGCGGTCCTGCTCAAGAGCGACGGCTACCCGACCTACCACCTCGCCAACGTCATCGACGACCACCTCATGGGCGTCAGTCACGTCGTCCGCGCCGAGGAGTGGGTCGTCTCCACCCCGCTGCACGTGCTGCTCTACCGGGCGTTCGGCTGGACGCCGCCCGTGTTCGCCCACCTACCGCTGCTGCGCAACCCCGACGCCAACAAGACCAAGATCTCCAAGCGCAAGATGGACACCAGCGCCGAGTCGTACCGAGCGCAGGGCATCCTGCCCGAGGCGCTGGTCAACTTCCTGGCGACGATGGGCTGGAGCATGCCCGACGGGCGCGAGGTGTTCACGCTCGAGGAGTTCGTCGCCGCGTTCGACCTGGAGCGCGTCTCGCTCGGCGGACCCGTCTTCGACCTCAAGCGGCTGCGCAACCTCAACGCGCGCTACCTGCGCGAGGTGCTGTCGCTGGAGGCGGTCGCCGCGCGGCTCGCGCCGTGGCTCGCCGAGCGCGGCCACGATCCCAGCGACGAGGACTACCTGCTCGACGTCGTCGACGTCTTGCGGCCGCGGGCCGAGACGCTCGCCGAGCTGGCGGAGCAGGCCGACTACTTCTACGTCGAGCGCGTCGCCTACGACGCGGACGCGCGCCGCCGCCTGGCGGCCGGCCAGTCGTACCTCGAGGACCTGGAGCGCGAGTTCTCCCGCCTCGAGTTCTTCGACGACGACGCGATCGACGACCTCCTGCACGACTACGTGCAGCGGCAGGCGGTGCCGCTCGGCAAGGTGCTCATGCCCCTGCGCGTCGCCCTGACGGGCACCAGCCAGGCGCCCGCCGTCGTCGACCTCGTCGCGATCATGGGTCGAGGCCGCACGCTGGCGCGCCTCGGGCAGGCGCTGCAGGCGATCCAGGAGGGCCTGCCCGACGACGATCCCGAGCGTCTCAAGGCCGAGGCGGAGGCTGCCGCCAAGGCCGCTGCGGCCAAGGGCAAGCGTCGACCACCCGCGCCCGCCGAACGGAGCTGAGCGTGGCCTGGTTCGACCGCCTGCGCCAGGGGCTCGGCAGGACCCGCGAACTCGTCACCTTCGGCGCGGTGCGCCGGGGCGATGACTGGGAACTCGGCTGGGACGACCTCGAGCTGGCGCTCATCGCCGCCGACGTCGGCGCGAAGCTGGCGGCCGAGGTCGTCGCGGAGACGAAGGCCGCCCGCGAACGCGGCGTCGGCTTCCGTGAGGCGCTCGAGCAGGCGCTGCTCGACCAGCTCGAGCGCGACCGCACCCGCCGCAAGCTGAGGCGCGTCGGCTTCGACCTCGACGTGAAGCGCAGCATGGTGCCCCTGCGCGGCCGGGTCGTCATGGTGATCGGCGTCAACGGCGTCGGGAAGACCACCACGATCGCCAAGCTCGGCCGCTACTACCAGGGCCACGGCCTGCGGGTCGAGTTCGCGGCGGGCGACACGTTCCGCGCCGCGGGCAGCGCGCAGCTCGGGGTGTGGGGCGAGCGCCTCGGCATCCCGACCACGACCGGGCCCGACGGCAGCGACCCGGCGTCGGTCGCCTACGAGGCGACCCAGCGGCGCAAGACCTCGGGCGCCGAGCTCCTGCTGGTGGACACCGCGGGGCGACTGCACACGAAGCACAACCTCATGGAGGAGCTGAAGAAGGTCCGCCGCGTCATCGACCGCGCCGACGCCGGCGAGCCCGGCGAGATCTGGCTGGTGCTGGACGCCGTCACGGGCCAGAACGGCCTGGAGCAGGCGCGCCGCTTCCACGACGCCGTCGGGCTCACCGGCATCGTCGTCACCAAGCTCGACGGCACCGGCAAGGGCGGCATCCTGCTGCCGATCGCCCGCGAGCTCGACGTGCCGATCCGCTTCATCGGCGTGGGCGAGCAGGCGGACGACCTCCAGCCCTACGACGCCGCCGCGTTCGTGCGCGCCCTGCTCGACCTGGGCGCGCCGTCCGGCGCGTGAGCCGCCCCGCCCCGACGGCCGGTCCACCCGTGCTCGTCGTCGCCGCCACCGCGTTCGAGCTGGCGCCGCTGGTGGACCGGCTGGCCGACGCCCGCTCGTCCGACACCGGCTGGACCGACGCGGTCCGCGGCCGCCTCGCCGGCCTCGAGGTGGTGGCGCAGGCGCTCGGTGTCGGCAAGGCCCGCACGGCGGCCGGCCTGGCCTGGTCCGTGCGGGCGCACCGACCGGCGGCGATCCTGCAGGTCGGCGTCGGCGGCGCCTACCTGGGGAGCTTTCTCAGCATCGGGCTGGCGATGCTGGCCGACGCCGACCTCGAGCTCGACCTCGGCGTCGCCGGCGACGAGGGGTGGGCCGACTTCGAGGCCCTGCGGGTGCCGCTGCTGCCGGCGCGCCCCGGCGAGCCGGCGGCGCCCGCAGGGGCGTCACCCGACCGCGCCGTGGCCACCGACGCCCGCTGGACGGGCCTGCTCGCGTCGGCGAGCGGGCTGCCGCGCGGCCGCTTCGCCACGCTCGACGCCGTGACCGCCGACGTCGAACGCGGCGCGGCCATGCAGCGGCGCTTCGACGTCGCCATCGAGAGCATGGAGGGCGCGGCCGCCGCGGCCGTGGCGGCGCGCCTCGGCGTGCCGTTCGCCGAGCTGCGGGCGGTGTCGAACCTGGTGGGCGAGCGCGACCGGGCGCTGTGGGACCTGCGCGGCGCGGTGCGCACGGCGAGCGACGCGGCGGCCGCGGCGCTCGGCGGTGTCGCCGACGATCCGCGGTGGGCGGAGATCGTGCGGGACAGGGCGGAAAGTGACCTCCGGACCGGGTGGTAGACTGCCTGCATGCCACTCGCAACCGGACTCGACATCCTGCAGGCCGCCCGCGCGGGCAAGTACGGCGTGGGCGCCTTCAACACCAACGACCTCGAGATCACCCAGGCGGTCCTGGAGGCCTGTGAGGCCGCCCGCTCGCCGGTGCTGCTGGCGCTCTCCGAGGGCGCGCTGAAGTACGGCGGCAAGCCGCTCGTCGACCTCGTGCTCGGCATGGGCCGCGAGGCCACCGTGCCGGTGGCCGTGCACCTCGACCACGGCAGCTCGTTCGAGAGCTGCGTGCGCTGCATCCGCCTCGGCTTCACTTCGGTCATGATCGACAAGTCGCACGAGGACGAGGCGACCAACATCGCCGAGACCAAGCGCGTCGTGGAGGCCGCTCACGCGGCCGGCGTGTCGGTCGAGGCCGAGATCGGCCGTCTCGGCGGCGTCGAGGAGCACGTGGTGGTCGCGGCCGAGGACGCCATCCTCACCAAGCCCGACGAGGCCGAGCGCTTCATGGCGGCCACCGGCGCCGACTTCCTGGCCGTCGCGATCGGCACCAGCCACGGCGCCAACAAGGGCAAGGGCCGGCCGTACATCGACCACAAGCGCATCCGCGAGATCGCGGCGATCCTGCCGCACCCCCTGGTCATGCACGGCGCGTCCGGTGTCCCCGCCTACCTGGTGGAGCGCCTCAACGCCGCCGGCGGTCAGCTGAAGGACGCCTCGGGAATCCACGAGGACGACGTCCGCGAGGCCGTCCAGCACGGCATCGCCAAGATCAACACCGACACCGACCTGCGGCTGGCCTTCACGGCCGCCGTGCGCGAGACGCTCCTCGCCAAGCCCAAGGAGTTCGACCCGCGCAAGATCCTCGGCCCCGCGCGCGACCTCATGCGCCAGGTCGTCGCCGAGCGCATCGAGGTGTTCGGTTCGGCCGGCAAGGCCTGACCCTCCGTCCGACGACGCGCGGGCCGCGGCGTTCGAAGCGCCGCGGCCCGCCACGTTGCCTCGGACGGCGCCCGCGGCCGCGTTCGACCGCTCAGGCGCCGCGGGCCGCCGTCTCCTCGCGGTGGATCACCAGGCGGGCCAGCGCGCCGGCCGGGACGATGAGGGCGTACGCCAGCGCCATCGCCGGCAGCAGGCCGAGGCTCTCCTGCAGGGCCCCGACGCCGACGTAGAGCAGCCCGGCGGTCCCCCAGGTGAACCCCATGAGCAGGCCCGAGGCGGCGCCCATCGCGTGCGGGGCCAGGTCCTGCGCGGCGACCACCATGAGCGGCAGGCCGGCGTTCACCAGCGCCCCCGCGGCCACCACGGCCAGGAAGTAGCCGGGCGTGCCCGGCAGCAGCACGAACAGCAGCCCGAAGGGGACGAGCGAGGCGAGCATGCTGGACACGATGAGCAGCGAGCGCGGCGCGCGCCGCTCCAGCGCGCCGGCCACGATGCCGCCCAGCGCCGCCGAGACGCTGAAGAGCGTCAGCGTCGAGAACAGCACCGGGCTGTCGGGCGCGAGGCCGTGGCGCGCCACCAGGTACAGCGGCATGGCGTTCATGAAGGTCACGAACGACACCGCCCGCAGGATGCCCGACAGCGACAGCAGGCCCACGGGGCCACGCAACAGCGACAGGTCGAGCAGCGGAGCCCCGTCGGCGCCGCGCTGACGCGGCTGCGGCGGCACGAAGACGATGAGCGCCAACCCGCCGAGGACGCCCGGGATCATCAGCAGCGGGCTCAGCGCCAGGTTCCCGGTCATGAGCAGCCAGCCGATGATGAGCGGGCCGACCGCGACGCCGACCGTGCCGCCGGCGCTGAACACGCTCATCACCAGGCCCTTGCGGCGCCCGCCGATGCTGCGGGCGATGCCTGTGCCCGCGGGGTGAAAGGCGGCGGAGCCGAGGCCGCCGAAGAACAGCAGCAGGAACAGCAGCCAGGGTGTGGGCGCGACCACCATGAGGCTCAGCAGCGACGAGGTGGCGATCACCCCCGCCGCCGCGGTCCGCCGGCGGCCCCAGCGGTCCGCCAGCACCCCGAACAGCGGCTGCGTCACGGACGAGCTGAAGGAGAGCGTGGCGACGAAGAGCGCCAAGGCGGTCTCGCTGAGCCCGAAGCGGACCTGGAGGGTGGGCAGGAGCGCCGAGAGCATCCCGGCGAAGGCGTCGTTGGTGCCGTGGACGACGACGAGCAGCGCGGAGAGCCCGAGCGCCGTCTTGGCCGTCGCACGCACGGGCGTCGCGGTGGTCACCCGCGGATTGTAACGGGGTCGGTGGCTGGTGTGGGTCCACGCCCAAGTGGCCCACCGTGGTGCGGGCCCCCGGTGGGCGGCGAACCCCCTCCGGCCCGCACCGTGCGGCCGCTCACCCGCGGGCGCTCACGCCGATGTCAGCGATCACTCTCCTGCGACGGCGACCGGGTCGTAGCGGATCGTGCCGTGCAGGACACAGATCTCTGGCTCGACGCCGGCCGCGAGCGCCTCACGGCTCACCCACCGACACGTCATGGCGCCGAAGAGCGTCGCGCCCTCGAACCGACCCGCTCCACCGCCCGTCGAGACCAAGGAGACCCCGGCCGTGATCTGCCCGGTCTCCGCGTCGAACCCCTCCCCCTGGAAGATCAGCGCGGTGCCGACGGGGCTGCCGTCAGCCGACACGAGGGGAACCGTCATGTCCGTCATGCGCGTGCCCGTCATGACGGCCGCACCGTTCGCGTCGACGCCCCACTCGGCCTTGATGCAGGTGACCCCTTCGCCCGTGAAGCGGCCGAAGACGCTGTCGATGCCCTCGAGGCGACTCCGGAACACCATGTCGACCGGCTCCGAACAGGCGCCGCCGAAGTCGCTCGTCTCCCCGGCGAACGGCGCCTCGCTCGCGAACTCGGACCCCAGCATGTAGATCTCGAGGACCGCCGTGTAGGGCCTCTCGATGAGCCTGCCCGCCTCGTCCTCCGCCCGCGCAGCGGCCGTGGTCGCCACGGCCAACGTCGCAAGAACCACCAGCGAAGACCACGCCATCCGCCATCCACGCATGAGCGCCTCCGCGTTGCTCCTCCCGGCGTGCCCGAGACCGACGGCGTCCGTTCGACGGGCGTCCCACCGTGGTAAGGCGCCACGACCCGTCCAGACCCGCCCCACGAAGACCGAGACCGTCCTCCCCTCGCTCACGCAGCACGATGCCAGCACGACGCGAACGGGACCGGGTGGCGCGGCATGCGCCAGCGTAGCTGGACGACGCCGCAGCCGTGGTCCCGCGACGCGGCTGCCGCAGGCTGTCGCTACGGTTCAAGTACAGTCTCTCGCAGCGAAGCTTGAGGGACGAACGCCCCGGGTCGCGGACCCGGCCCTAACCGACCTCGCTGCGCCGCCGCGGCGTGACGAACACCGTCTTCTGGCGCGTGTAGTGCACGGCGCCGGGCGGCATGCCCTTGCGCCGCCACACGTCCTTGCGCAGGGCGAAATCGACGGGCACGTTGTCGCCCTGGCCGGCCTCGCTGTGCCCGGCGGCCAGCTCGGCCGCGAAACGGATCGTGTCGTACGGCACCTCCCGACCCTCGGCGCGCACCACGACGTGGGCGCCGTGGTAGCCCTGCGCGTGCAGCCAGACGTCCTCGCTGCGGGCGACCTTGAAGGTGACCAGGTCGTTCTCGCGCGCGGAGCGGCCGATGACCACCTCGAAGCCGCGTGGGTCGCGCAGCCGCAGGCCGGGGGCCGCGTCGCGGCGCTCCGCCGCCGTCCGCCGCACCTGACCCGGCCGCCGCGGCGGCACGAGGCCTGCGAGCTGCCCGACGTCGAGCTCGTCCACCCGCGCCGCGTCGGCCTCCAGGCGCGCCAGCTCGGCCTCGGCCTCGGCGCGGTGGGCACGCGCGCGTTCGGCGCGCGCCTCGCGCTTGCGGGCCTGCTCGTAGCGCGCTCGCGCGTTGCCGGCGGCGTCGAGGTCCGGCGCCAGGCGCAGGCGCACGGGCGCGCCGTCGAACCCGGGGAGCGTCGCCTCGCTGCCGCCCCGTTCGAGGGTGTGGGCGTGCGCGAGCAGCAGGTCCGCCTCGGCGCGCAGGCGTGCCGCGTCGCGCGCGGCGGTCTCAGCGCGGTCGGCGTCGCGCAGCCGCTCGCGCAGCAGCGCCACCCGGTCCGCCAGCCGGGCACGGGCGGCGGCGCGGGCGGTCGCCAACGCGTCCGCGCGACGGGCCGCAGCCGGCTCGCCGGCGGCGTCGCCGCCGTCATCGGCCGCGGCCGCGAGGAGGCCCACGGGATCGGCCGCCAGCCGCTGCAGGACCTCGACCGCCGTGGCCAGCTCCGGACCCGCGAGCGACCGCTCCGGGTCGAGTCCCGCCGCCCGCGCCCAGGCGACCGTCAGGACGCGGCCGACGCCGTCCACGCGGGTGTGGGCGCGGGCGAGGGGGCGACCACGCAGCGCCTCGCCGAGGGCCTCCGCCGTCGCCTCGCGGGGGTCGAGTTTCTCGTACGGCGGGGGCGGCCGGTAGCGCAGCCCCGGCCGGATCTGCCGGTGGCGGTTCACGTCGCCGCCGACCTCCCGCAGCGCGCCCAGGATGCGGCCGCCCTCGTCGCGCAGGACGGCGTTGGCGTGCCGCCCGGTCAGCTCGACCTCCAGCCAAACGGGGGGACTGGGGACGAAGCCGGTCCCGGCGTCGAAGCGCAGGGTGCACCGGCGGTCGAGCGCCGCCTGCTCGGCGCCCTCGAGCGCGCCCACCGCCCGCGCCCGCAGCTGCGCCTGGAAGGGGGTGAACGGGGCGGCACGCGCGTCCCCGGCGTCGCCGGCGAGCGTCAGCCGCGGCGCCGGCGGGGCCAGCTCCAGCCACAGGGCGCCGGCCTCCGGCGGGTCGAGCGGGAGCACCAGGGTCGTCGCGTCGGCGAACCGCCAGCCCAGGTGCAACACCGGCAGGCG